>JAJDEI010000245.1 GCA_029259845.1 Planctomycetaceae bacterium
CGGCCTCCTCTTTGAACTCCTGCGTATACTGACGACGGACCTGTTTGTGATTCAATGACTGTTTCTTCTTCGCCATAATCAGGCTCCTTTCTGGAACCCAAAATAAGCAAATCAACTGTCCGTGAAAACGTCACCACCTCAGGAGAACACACCAGTCATACCCGATGTGACTGGCCGACTGCAAGATGTTCATCGCGTGCCTCCTGCGCCGATGTTCTGCGACTGGAACGACCCCGGTTGGTTTGGGCGACATCCAACTTTACGGATCAAGAACACCGCCATCACGTGCGCAAGGATGCCTGATGCAAGTCACATCCCGTATCTGATCGCAAAGGGATGAATGGCAAGAACTTGACGAACGTTTCCCGCGGACTTACTCTCACGCAACACTGCAGGTGAATAACAAGTTAGCCAGCAAGGCGCAACTCCCCGGTGACGAAACTCCAGCAAGCGAATCGAGCGTTCGTGCAAAAGGAATACGCAACTGCGATTTCCTTGGCGCTTGAGCATGCGCACAACACTCCGGAGGACGCCGCCGATGCGTACGTCACGGTGGCTCAAGCGTACGAGCGCGGCCCCGCCATCCTGCCTGCACCCGAATACATTCCCGCACAATCCAAGCTCGTATCGCGGACTGATCGACAGAACGCCGAGTACTACTACCGCCTAGCACTGTCCATCAACCCATCTCACATCGGTGCACTCCGTCGCATCGTCGATTATCTACCCGACAAATCGGACGAACGCCGCGCGTTCCTGGAACGTGCCGTCGAAATCCAACCCGGGACAATTACTCTCATTGATCTTGGCGACTACTACCGGTCCGTTCAGAAGGATTTCGAGCGGGCTTACTCTTTGTATTGTCAGGCTCAACAATTCGCACCAAAGGATCAAACAGCATATCTCCGCCTCAACGACATTTGCCGACGCCTCGACCGCCCGGATGAAGCGAAGGAGTGGAGTCAAAAATGGAAAGACATCAAGGACACTCGCCGTGTTTTTGGCCCGGCATCCAAGTAATGGCTGGCTAACAAGGCGCTCAACCTGACCCGGTGCTGCCGGGCGGGTTTTTTGGTAGTAGCTGTTTCCTCTGCCCGGCAGCACCGGGCAGGTTAGCTTGGTCGTTACGTCGCAGAGTGGCGCACGGTACGAGTTCTTTTCGCTAGCAGGGTGTCCCACACCACCTCGAAGCCGTCCAGTGTGTGCTCCCATGTGAAGTGTTCACGGACGTGGGATTGTGCGGCGGTGGCCAGTTGTCTTGCCAGTGAAGGCTCCTTGAACAGGGCTTCGATTTGTTGTCCCAGGCCTTCCACTGATCCCGGACTGATGGTGAGGCCCGTCTTCCCGTGCGTGATGAGTTCGGCGACGCCTTCGACGTTCGTGGCCACGCACGGCAGGCCGGCGGCCATCGCTTCGAGGAGCACGTTCGGCATGCCTTCCCAGCGGGAGGAGAGCACGAACAGGTCAGCCGCGCGGAGCAGGGGGGCGACGTCCGGCTGTTGACCGATGAGGTGCACGCAGTCTGACAACCCTCCGGCCTGAATCTCAGATTCCAACAACGCGCGGTCCGGGCCCTCGCCCACGATGAGCAGGTGCATGTTGTCGTTTGCCGGTGAGTCTCGAAGGAGTAACGCGAACGCGGCGATCAGCAGGTCGAACCCCTTCTGCGGATGCAGCCGTCCGACGGAGATGATCGTTCTTGCGTCGGACGGGATGCCAAACTGTGACAGTTCGGTCGGCTCCGCGTGTGCGAAACGGTTGAAGTCCACGCCGTTCGGGACCACAGTCAGTTGGTCCTCACGGTAGCCCAGTGTGCGGTACGCATCTGCAACAGCACGGCTCACACAGATCGTGCGGTCGACCAGCCGGTTCGTCCAACAGTCCAGACGCATTCGCCAGCGGGCGTCCGGTTCGACGACTCGCACCCCGGCGACGACGATTGGTACTCGCGCCCACCATGCCGCCAGACGCCCGACGATGTTGCCATGAAACAGAAACGTCTGCAGAATTTCCGGTCGGAACGCCGTCAGCTCCTTCGTCAGCCGGCGGACCACGCCCACATCCCGGCTCGACCGCACGCCGAGACACGTCACCGGAACGTCGCCCGCCTGCAGGATCTCCACCAACGGCCCCCGCGCGGCGAGACAGTAAACATGCGGCTGCCAACGAGTCCGGTCCAACGCCGTCACGATCCGCACCAGCGCCCGTTCCGCCCCCCCGGGGTCCAGCTCGGTGATGCAAAAGGCGATACGAACGGGCGAATCAGACACGAGGAGGACCGATGTTTGCGGGGGACCTGTCAGTTTGGATTCGATCTCGACAGACTATACGATCCACAACCAACCGACCACGAAACGGTCCTGCACGACATTTCTGAGAGTGCATCCGTTTGTTGTTGGTGCTCGCTCGTTTCAGGGTGGCGGGGGCGATCTTGAGGCAACGGAAACGTATCCTCCGGCCGAACACTGGGGCCGTGACACGGTTTGTTCGCCACGCACGGCCCCAGTGTTCCGCGCGGCTTATCAGACATTGGCGTCAGATCGCCCCAGCCACCCCATTATCGAACGCATGCACAACATGTCTGATCCCGACGCCCTTTCCAGTTACGACTACGATCTCCCGCCGGAGTTGATCGCCAACCATCCGCTTCCTCAGCGGGATGCCTCGCGGCTATTGGTCCTCGATCGGCGCTCCGGGGAGATCGCGCATCGCGAATTTCGCGACTTCCCTTCGTTCATCCGCCCGCACGACCTGTTGGTCCTCAACGAGACGAAGGTGATTCCCGCGCGGCTGATCGGACGACGGACGGCGACCGGCGGACGCTGGGAGGGGCTGTTCCTCGGTGTGACGACGTCGGGCCAGTGGCGGCTGATCGGCCACACCCGCGGCAAGCTCCAACCGGGCGAATCGATCACCCTCGAACCAGTCCACGCATCGACTTCGCCGGACCGGTTGCCGCTCACACTCTGTGAGCGGGACGATGACGGCGAGTGGACGGCAACCGTTGAGAACGACGCCGGCCATCTCACGCTACTGGACCGCTTTGGCGCAGTGCCGCTGCCGCCTTACATTCAGCGGGAGACTCCCACGGACGATGACCGCGAGCGCTACCAGACGACCTTCGCCCGCACTCCCGGCGCAGTCGCGGCGCCGACCGCCGGTCTCCATTTCACACCCGAGATTCTTGATCGATGCCGGGAGCGGGGAGCCCGCGTCGCGAAGGTCACGTTACACGTCGGTCTGGGGACGTTTCGACCGGTCAGCGTCGAGCGATTGGGCGACCACCGCATGCATTACGAATGGTGCCAACTCCCCCAGCCGACCGTCGATGCCGTCGCCGCGGCCCGTTCAGCCGGGGGGCGCGTGATTGCCATCGGCACCACCACCGTCCGCACGCTGGAATCCGCCGCAGCAAACGGTCCCCTTGCTCCCTTCGCCGGCGAGACCAACCTGTTCATCCGCCCTCCCTACGAGTTCCAAGTCGTCGACGCACTGCTGACCAACTTTCATCTTCCCTGCTCAACCCTCCTGGTCCTGCTGTCCGCCTTCACCGGTCGCGAACAGGTCCTCGCCGCGTATCAGGCAGCGATCGAAGAACGTTACCGCTTCTACAGTTACGGTGACGCGATGCTGGTCGGGGGCAGTGGGTAGGGGTCACATTCCAAATCAATCGGAATGGAGACGACAGGAATCGATTCAACCGCGGAGCTTGCACCGCTTGCCGCGATTGCCCTCGACCGCCGGGCGCCGAGCAAGCCCGCCGGCTAAACGAATGACACCTGATCCGACAGCACAGGGTCGAGGTGATGAAAATCCGCCAAGACACCAAGTCCGCCAAGAAAAACAGAGTTCACCGGTGTCTGCCACAGATTTCGCAACTCGACACGAACTCTCGGACGAACTCTTCCCGCCAGGGATTGATCGCCCCAAGAACGAAACCGTATTCCGTGGGTCTTGTCAAGAATCTGACTTGGCGCTCTTGGCGTCTTGGCGGTTCAATCCTGTGTTGTTATACCGATCTCCAACCTCCTAGATCCCATCTCCTACTTCGCAATCACCTCGCGCGGCACCGACCCGTCCAGGTACCGCCAATTCTTGAGATACCCGATGAGATCGGCCATCTGTTGGACGTCGATGTTCTTCTCGACGCCGACCGGCATCAGGGACAGGCCGGTGGATGCCAGTTCTTCGATATCCCGCCGCAGAAACGTCACGTCTTTCCCTTCCGCCTGCCGAAGCGTCACGGACGACGCTGTCTCGGCGGTGATGATCCCGGTGTGAACGCGGCCTTCCGCATCGATCAGGGAGTATCCAAAGTAGTTGCCGTCGACCGCTTTGTTCGGATCGAGAATGTGTGTCAGCAGTTGCTCCGGGGTCTTCGTCCGCGTGTCGGAGATGTCCGCACCGACGTTGACCCCCACGTCACCCACCCGGTGACAGGTGGCACACGTCTTGGCGAACACGGCCCGTCCCCGTGCCAGGTCCGAGGGCAGAGCCACCGCTGCCTGATACCGTCCGATGACCTCCTGCCGGTCGGTGTTCGCCTGAGACGCCAACAGCTCGACCGCCCGGGCCTTCAAGTCCTTGTCAGACAGTCGCGACAGTTGCTGGGCGAGCGTCGGAGTGATGTCGTGCTGTGAAATCCGCCCCGCTTCGATTTCGTCCAGCAGCAGGCGGATTCGATCGGGCGTTGTGATCGCTGCGAGAATCGCGCTGCGAAACCGGGGCGTCCGCTGCCGGAAACCCTCCAGCAGTGCCGCGCCCACCTGCGGGTCCCGCTGGCGGGCCAGCGCCTCGATCGCCGCCAATGTGATTCCCTGATCCCCGGCCCCGGCCAACAGCGGCGGCAGGACCGGCATCGCATCGGCAGCCGGTGCCTCAGCCAGCAGCTTGATCGCTTCGACACGGACAGGAGTGGGCTGCGAGGAGTCACCCGCCAATGACCGGGCTGCGGCAAACGTTGATGTGACTGACTGCTTTGACGGCTCTTCCATCTTGGCGACCGACCGTTCAAGCCGCCCGCCGGACCGCCGGAGTCCTCGTGCAATTCCCCGCAGCAGGGCGAACGACCGTCGCTGCCGATTCAGGGCGTCCGTTTCGGTTGTCGATGAATCGTGCGGCAGGAGGGCGAACAACGGTTTCGTCGCACTGGTTTCGCGTTCTGATGCGACGATCTCCGCATACTGCTCGATGAGTGCCAATTGCGCTCCCAGAGCCGTCGGGGGCGCGGCCGTCGGTGATGTTTCGGCGTCCCAGCGTTTGATGACGTGCACTAAGACGTCTGGCATGGAATCAACCGCACTGCTGGCGACGGCGGCACGCAACCAGCGGTCCTGCGGAGACCGGGCGACCACGTCCGCCAACGCAACGGGAGCCGCCCCTGACGCCGGAAACGTCCCCATGCTCAAAGCGGCCTGAAACACCAACCGCCCGTCGCTGTCGGGATCGACGAGAATCTCCCGGCAGCGGTCCCCCAATGATTCGTCGTCAGAGAAACGTCGCTCGGCGAGCACCAACGCCTGTTCGCGGACACGTGCCTGCGGGTCTTTCAGAGCCGTTGCCACCATCTCGCGGGAGAGCGCACCAATCCCCTCCAGAAGCCAAAGCGCCTGCACGCGGGTCGCCGCCGGCGCTCCGGATTCCGCCAACGTTGCCAACGGCCCGGCGACCGACTGCTCCTGCCGCTGGAGCAGCAATCGCGCGGCCGTGTCCCGCTCCCACGGATTGGACGACGCGAGATGCTCGACAAGCTCTTCAGCGGTGAGTGCGGACAGTTTCTGCTTCGGTACGCCGCTTGCCGCCGTATCGTCCCGCGGCACGATCCGATAAATCCGCCCGCGATCCTGACCGTCCCACAGATCAGACCGGGTCCTCAGTTCAACCGGCATCCACTGCGGATGTTCAATCACAGCCCGATACATGTCGGCGACGTACAGGGCACCGTCCGGTCCATGCGTGAGGTTCACCGGACGGAACCATTCGTCTTTCGTCGCCAGGAACTCCACGCCCTCGCGGCCCGGTCGGGACGTGAATGTCGCACCACGGGGCGTGAGCACGTCCCGGTGCACGAGATTGGACGTTGGCTCGCACGTGAAACTGTTGCCATGATACGGTTCGGGCAGGGCACCGCCCCGGTAAATCAGCACCCCGCAGGCGGCGGTAAACTGGTTGGCGTGCAGATTGGACGTCGTCCAAATACGGCTGATTGGGTACAGCCGCGACTGCTCGCCCGGAGGCGAGACGTCTTCGTGAACACGTGGGACGCCCAGGTTGGGATTGCGGGCCAGGTAACGGTCTTCCAGCACAATGTGACTACAAGGGTTGCGGTTGCTGCATACGAAACGGTTGCCGAAGTCGTCGAAGCACAGCCCGAACTGTCCCACCCCGGAGACCGCCTCGTAGGCTCCGGTGAGCGGGTCGAAGCGAAAGTCCCGGCCGCTCAACGAAACCGGCTTCGCGTCGGTCGCCCAGCCGTCACGCGCAGCGATCACGTCGCCGCCGCGGAGTCCGCTGGCGATGTAGATGTGATTGTCCAACGCCAGCGTGGGGTGATTGGCTCGCAGTTGCGGGTTGTCCCGCTTGAATCCCGTGAACCACGTGTCCCGCTCGTCCGCCTGCCCGTCGCCGTCGGTGTCCCGCAGAAACAGCACCTCTCCCTCACTGGTGACCAACAGTCCGCCGTTCCACAACAGCAATCCATTGGCGAACAACAGCTTGTCGGCAAACGTGACCGGGTCGGTGAACCGTCCGTCGCCGTCCGCATCGGAGAGCACCCGCACCCGCGAGAGCGGTGGTCCATCTTCCGGGGGACCGTTCGGATAGTCGGACATTTCGACGATCCACAGCCGCCCGTCGGCATCGAAGGCCATCGCAACCGGATCGATCACGTCCGGTTCGGCGGCGACCAGTTCAATCCGCAGGTCGTCCGGCAGTTCGAAGCGTGTGACGGCCGTCTCCGCATCGACCGGTGCGGGTCTCGCCGAAGCGTCCCCGGTTGCCGCCGGGCTCCCCGCCGTTGCGGCACCAGCAGAAACCGCCAGAAAAACGAGCAGCCAGAAGGCCCTTGACGGAATTGTACAGCGTGTCGGCTCGTGTTGGTGACGTCTCATCGGTAGACTCAAATTCCTTGTGATCGTCCTGATGCCCGTCGACGGAAAACTGCGGCGGGTGTGTTCCCCACCACCGTACCTGATTTCTGACCGATGAACCAACTCTGCCGGCAACTCGGGCTGCTACTCACTCGATTCGCACTCTCCGCCTGGGTCGGTGCGGCAGTCCTGTTCGTGGTCAACGGCGTCCGGCTCGTCACATTGGATGCCTTTGATTCGGTCGATCGGGATCACATCGCCCTGGTTCGTTTCCCGCCCTACTACGTGACCGGGGCGATTCTGATGGCGCTCGCCCTGGGGGGACTGCTCGCCGCGCGCCGATTGCCCACGCTCAGCGGCCGGCGTTGGACGAGCGTGTTCGTCCTGACACTTCTGGCATCGCTCGTCATGCTGGGCGATTACCTCTGGGTCTACACGCCGCTCGCGGAGATGATCACGCCGCCAGGTGCCCCCCGCCCGATTTCTTTTCGCAGCCTGCACCTCGCCTCGGAGTTGCTCAACACAATCCAGGTCGCCTTATGTCTTGTCGCAGCACTCGTCGCCAACTGGCCATGCTGCTCCGGACCGAACAGCCACGAGAAGGCCGTTCAATAACCGCGGCCAAGACGGCTCCGTCAACAGGACCGACGCGGTCGTCGCACGGAAGATCCGCGGGCCAGGCACCTTTTTCGGACATCGCGGATTGTGAGTCGGCCACCGTTTCCAGCCGAAAAAGGTGCCTGGCCCCAATCGGAGAGCACTGGCTGCTCAGCCGCCGAAATCGTCGTAAAGGATGTTCTCTGATTCGACGCCCAGGTCGTCCAGCAGCTTGAGCACTGCCTGCAACATCAGCGGGGGGCCGCAGATGTAGTATTCGATGTCCTCCGGAGCCGGATGCGTCTTCAGGTAGTTCTCCAGCAGTACCTGGTGGATGAAGCCGGTGTATCCGGTCCAGTTGTCTTCGGGCATCGGCTCGGAGAGCGCGATGTTAAACTGAAAGTTGGGGTTCTGTTCTTCGAGTTCACGAAACTCATCCACATAAAACAGCTCGCGCATCGACCGGCCGCCGTACCAATACGAAATCTTCCGCTTCGAGCGGAGTTCCTTGAGCAATTCGAAGATGTGCGACCGCAGCGGTGCCATCCCGGCCCCCCCGCCGATATAGATCATCTCGGCATCAGTCTCTCGAATGAAGAATTCGCCGAACGGACCGGAAATTGTGCATTTGTCGCCCGGTTTGAGGTTAAAGATGTAGGACGAGACTTTGCCCGGCGGCGTTCCTTCAGGGGAACGGGGCGGGGGCGTGGCGATGCGGACGTTGAGCATGATGATGCCCTTCTCGCCCGGATAATTGGCCATCGAGTAGGCGCGAAAGACCGGTTCCGTGACCGTCGACTTAAACCGCCAAATGTCGTACTTGTCCCAGTCGGCGCGGTATTCTTCCTCGACATCGAAACCCTGATACTCGACGACGTGCGGCGGGACTTCAATTTGAATGAATCCGCCTGCTTTAAAATTGACGTTCTCACCGGCGGGGAGCTCGAGGACCAGTTCTTTAATGAACGTTGCCACATTGCGGTTGGAACGGACCGTGCAGTGCCATTTTTTCGTCTCGAAGACCTCGGGGGGGACTTCGATCTTCATGTCCTGTTTGACGGCCACCTGGCAGGACAGCCGCATTCCATCCCGCGCCTGCTTCTTATTGATGTGGCTTCGCTCCGTCGGCAGGATGTCGCCTCCGCCTTCCAGCAGCGTCACCTTGCACTGCCCGCACGTCCCTGCGCCGCCGCAAGCGGACGACACAAAAATGCCGTTATCCGCCAGCGCGCCCAGCAGTTTTCCACCGACCGGAGCACTGAGCCGTTTCTGATCGTTGATCAGAATCGAGACACTGCCGCTGGGCACCAGGAACCGCTTGGCGCACAGGATGAGCGCCACCAGTGCCAGGACGATGCCGGTGAAAAACGTGACTCCGAGAAGGATTTCCATGGTTGTGATCGGTGGAGTGGTGAGTAGTGATTGGTGGGGCGTGGGTGATTCAGAAGGGAACCATTCACAACTCCGCCACTCACCAGCTAGATATCAATTCCTGCAAAGGCCATGAAGGCCATCGCCATCAGGCCGACGGTAATGAATGTGATGCCGAGTCCTTTCAGTCCGTCCGGCACGTCGCTGTACTTCAATTTCTCACGGATGCCGGCCAAAGCGGCGATTGCCATGGCCCAGCCGAGTCCGCCGGAAAAGCCGAAGTTGAGCGCCTCCAGCGGCGTGTAGTCCCGCTCGACCATGAACAGGGTGCCCCCCAGGATCGCACAGTTAACGGTAATCAATGGAAGAAAGATGCCCAGCGCGTGGTAGAGCGGCGGGAAGAAACGGTCGAGGGCCATTTCCAGGATTTGCACCATCGCTGCGATCGTGCCGATATAGCTGATCAGCCCCAGAAACTGCAGGTCGGTCCCCTGCAGCGCTGAGATACCGGTCCAATTCAGAGCGTTCTCCTTCAACAAATACTGATAGATGACGCAGTTGACCGGCACAGTGATGGTTTGGATCACGATCACCGCCACGCCGAGTCCCATTGCCGTATTGACGTCCTTGGAGACAGCGAGAAACGTGCACATCCCCAGGAAGAATGCCAGCGCAAGGTTCTCTTCGAAGATGGCTGTAAAAAACAGCGAGAGGTGATGTTCGAGCATGTTGGCTTTCAGCGGTCAGCTTTCAGCGATCAGGCCCCTCGTACCGCCACTCTGCTGAGGAACGAGGGGAACCGATTTTCTGGGAGATGTCGCAGTCTGTTGCAGATGTTAGCCACAGCTGTGTCAGCCGTGACGGTGTCGGAAAACTGTCTGGTTTTCGCAATGCCGACACGGCAGTGGCACGCGATCGAGTTCTTCAACGGGCTGTTAACTCTTGCCAACCTGTTCGGGCTTCCACGTCCTTAATGCCCAGATGAGAATCCCGATCAGAAAAAAGGCGCTTGGTGGTGTGAGCATCAAACCGTTGCGGACGTACCATCCCCCCTCAGACGCCAGCGGGAGGATCGTGAAACCGAGCACTGTTCCCGAGCCGAGCAACTCTCGGGAAAAACCGACGATGAGCAGAATGGCTGCGTATCCGAGTCCGTTGCCGATGCCGTCGAGGAAGCTCAGCAGCGGGCCGTTCTTCATCGCGAAGCCTTCCGCGCGGCCCATCACAATACAGTTGGTAATAATCAGCCCGACGAACACGGACAGCTCGTCCGCGATCCGGGGAAGAAACGCCTGCAGGAACAGATCGACCACAATCACCAATGACGAAATGATCGTCATCTGCACGATGATGCGAATACTGGTCGGAATGAAGTGACGGATCGCCGAAACGGCGGCGTTCGAAAAAGCGACAACCAGGATCACCGCCACGGACATCACGATCGCTTTGTCCAGCCGCGTGGTTACCGCCAGCGCCGAACAGATGCCCAGCACCTGCAGCGCAATGGGGTTGTCCTTGTACACCGGGTCGAACAGGACGTCTTTTTTGTCAGGTTCTGCCATGATTCTGTCGGTCATCTCGCTACACAATTGACGTGCGCTACGAAATGTCGTTATTGGAAATCGAGTTTCCCGTTTTTCAACAGAGTAAGGAACGGGCCGAAGCCGTCTTTGCCGAGCCAATAGTTCACGAGGTTTTCGACCCCGTTGGAGGTGATCGTTGCGCCGGAGAGACCGTCGACTTGGTTCTCGGCTTGTGCCTGCCCCGGTTTTGTGACGTCAAGCACGGGTGCGCCCGCGTCGTTCAATAATGTCTTGCCGGGCCATTGCGCCTTCCACTTGGGGTTTTCGACCTCGCCGCCCAGTCCGGGGGTTTCCTTCTGTTCGTAGAAGGTAATTCCTGCCACGGGAAACCCGCTTGAGGGATCCGCGTCGAGGGCCAGGAATCCATAGAGTGTCGACCAGAGTCCCTTGCCATACACCGGCAGAACGATTCTCCCGATCGAGCCGTCCTCTCCCTTGACGAGATACGCCACGGCCACGCGTTCTCGGCGCCGAATTCCCGCCTGATCGAGATCCGCAGGTATGGGAACGCTCTCCTTGGGGTCCTTCGCTGCCTTGCGAGGATCGTATGTGTGGATGTCCAAGTCCTGATTGGCCCGTCCCGCTTC
This sequence comes from Planctomycetaceae bacterium, assembly GCA_029259845.1. Taxonomy (GTDB): domain Bacteria; phylum Planctomycetota; class Planctomycetia; order Planctomycetales; family Planctomycetaceae; genus JAHBXU01. The sequence continues at coordinate 11,227 of JAJDEI010000245.1, forward strand.
GTCATCATCCTCCATCAGCTCTCCGGACGCCGTGTGTGCCGGCAGGTTGATCAAGACCGGCTCCACATTCTCGAACAAGCCGGGAATATCCCGGTCGGTGTTCTTTTTCGGGTCAAACAACCCGGCGGCGATCAGCACGTTTCGCTGTTTCTTGAGCAGCTTGTTCGCTTCGATGCGCGGACGCAGCAGCACGGCCGCACCTGAGACCAGCAACGAACAGACGATACACAGCGCGGTCGCCACGATCAGCGTCCCGCTGACCGTGTTCGGTTTCAGCCAATTGCCGGGAGGCGCATCGGCCATCGGTGAGGTGTCGTTGTCAGCCGGCACGGCGGGCGATCCTCCTCTTGATGTTGGCCTGCACCACGAAGTGGTCGATTAGCGGGGCGAACACGTTGCCGAGCAAGATCGCCAGCATGATGCCTTCCGCATAACCGGGGTTGATCACGCGGACCAGCGTCGTCACGACGCCGATGAGGATTCCATAGATCCACTTCCCGGTTTCGGTCATCGCTGCCGAAACCGGATCGGTCGCCATGAACACCAGCCCAAAGGCGAACCCGCCGGTCACCAGATGCCACCACGGGCTCATCTGAAACATGGGGTTGTCGCTTTGGCCGCGCAGCGACCAGAAAAACAGGGCCGAAAAGAATCCGCCGGTCACCACGGCGACCATGATCCGCCATGAACCGATCCCGGTCCCGATCAGAATCAGCGCTCCGATCAGGCAGCACAGCGCCGACGTCTCTCCCATCGACCCGGGAATCGTACCGAGGAACGCTTCACTCCAGGAAATCCCGAGCCCCTGAGTGACGACCTGCATGTTGGCCGCCACGGGGACAGAAGCTGCTCCCTCCGCCAGCGCCACCGGAGCGGTTGCCATGGCACCCAACGGGGTCGCCGACGTCAGGCCGTCAACCGCGACCCAGATGCTGTCACCCGACATGTGCGCCGGATAAGCGAAATACAGGAAGGCCCGCGCGGTGAGCGCCGGATTCAGGAAATTCTTCCCGACGCCGCCGAACACTTCTTTGCCCATCACAACGCCGAACATGATCCCGACGGCAACCTGCCACAACGGGATTGTCGGCGGCAGCGTGAGGGGAAACAGCAGTCCGGTGACCAGAAAGCCTTCGTTGATTTCGTGCTTGCGGACCGAGGCGAACAGGACTTCGCAGAAGCCGCCGGCGAGTTGCGTGACCAGGTAGACAGGGATGAAATACAACGCCCCATGCAGAATATTGCCCAGGAGGGACCCGGGGTCGTATCCGAAATGCAGGCCGTCGAGCACAGCCGCCCGCCAGCCGATCGCCTCCGGTTGACTGATGCTCCCCGCCTCCACCAGTTGCTGCAGCGCGAGGTTCGCCTGCAGTCCGGTGTTGTACATCGCCATCAGGATGCACGGCGTGAGCGCCACGACAACCGTGATCATCATCCGCTTCAGATCCATCGCGTCGCGGACATGCGACGGACCGGCAGTCACATCAGCGGGCGTATACAGAAACGTATCCGCAGCCTCGTACAGAGGGAAAAGCGGTTTGAGCTTTCCTTCCTTAAAGGTCGGTTCCAGCGAATCGAGGAATCTGCGAAGCGGTTTCATGGTGGCGGGTGGTCGAGTGGTGAGGGGCGAGTTGTCATTGGGGGAGGACCGAGTCTGTCAATCGATTCACCAATCCACCAATCACAACCAACCAGTCACCATCCCCCCTATCCTTCTTTCTCAATTGTACTCAATGTCTCACGCAACAGCGGGCCGAAGTCCGCCTTGCCGGGGTCCACGAAGGTGCACAGCGCGATATCGTCCTCGTCCAGTTCCAGGCAGCCGAGCGCCTGGGCCCGGTCGGTGTCACCGGAGAGCAGCGCCCTGAGCAGGAATGTCGGCAGGACATCCAGCGGCATGACCTCCTCGTACATGCCGATCGGCACCATCGCCCGCCGACTGCCGTTCGTATTGGTTGTCATATCGAAGCGGCGATTGTCAGCCACGAAGCCCGATGCGTACACCGGCTTGACGGAAAACTTATCGAATCCCGGCTTCTGCCAGCCGAGAAACTCGCGGTCTCGCCCTTCGCGAACAACCGAGATTTGCAGGTGATATCGTCCGAGATAAGCCGCCGGACCGACCGCTTTCCGACCGGACAGAACCGAACCGGAGATGACGCGGTTCTCACCCTCCTGGAGTTCCCCTCGGGTGAGGTCGTCCACGCTTGCCCCCAGCCGCGACCGCAGCAAGCGGGGATCCCTGACCTGTGGACCGGCAAGCGAAATCACGCGTTCCACGGACAGGCGGCCCGTCACGAACAGCTCGCCGATGGCGATCACGTCCTGATAGCCAATGGACCACACACTCCGCCGGTCGCTGACCGGATCGAGGAAATGAATATGCGTTCCGGGCAACCCCGCCGGATGCGGCCCGTCGAACTCGTAATGCGACACAAATCCGAGCGAGGAACCCGGAATGTCCGTGCCGGGGCCTGTGCACAAGTAGACGGCTCCGTCGGTCAAATGCCGCAGCACCTGCAATCCATGCTCGAAAAACGGGCCTCTCTCGCCAATGACCAGTTTGGGCGGCGGCGCGAGCGGTTGCGTTTCAATCGCCTGGACAAAAATCGAGTGCGGCCGCTCCTGAGGCGAGGGAACCTTGCTGTAGGGACGGCGACGCAGGGCGGTCCAGAGCCCGGAACTCAGCAGATTCTCGACCACCTGGTCTCGCGAGAGCGTCGAAAGCTGGTCGGTGGAGTAATTCGCAAATGATTCCTGCTCATCGCCGCCCAACTCGACGACCACCGACTGAAACGCCCGCTTCGCTCCCCGGTTGACCTCGACAACCTTGCCACACCCCGGAGACGTGTACCGCACGCCCTCCAGCTTCTTATCGGAGAAGAGCGTCTGTCCGAGCTTGACCGCATCACCCTCGCTGACGGCCATCGTGGGTTTCATGTCCACGTAGTCGGCGGCGACGATTGCCACGTGCTTCACAGCGGGAGCCGGATCGATCCGCTGCTCCGGAACCCCGGCAATCGGCAAGTCCAATCCGCGTTTAATCGTAATCTGCGGCACGACGTCAAAACGGCAAGAGTGGGGTGAGTGGGTGCCTGGGGATGTGCTCGGTCTGAAGCTTCGATTTCTGGTCGCAGTCCGCGACAGCCTGGCTTCCACATGGTGTGCAACAGGTTTTAGTTTTCCGCCCCGCGTCTGACAAGCGGCGGCGCATCAAGAAAGCCATCTATTCGGAAACACGACTCCCGCCTTCCAATGGAACGGTCCGCACTCAGAGCCTGTCCGGAAACTCGGCCCCTGAATTGTGGCACCAAATGGGAGGGGCGAGGCTCCCGCCGAGCCGCATGCGGAGCGGACGGGGCCGGTTTACTGAACGGGATCGCGGGGATCGGCCCCCCGCAGGAGAGCGGCGGGTGGCGGGGGCACGGCGAGGTTGTCCGACCGTCGTGCCGCGTCGATCACGGGGGCGATGAGGCCGTCGAGGAGATCGTTCGTCGCCCCCGGTTCGGATCGGGAATCATGACCCCGCACCCCAACGAGCCCCCGCCACCCGTCGCTCTCCCGGAAAAACACGCCAACCGTTTCCGGAGAGACTCTGAGTCTTGATTGCGAATCCGGGTAAAGCCGTGCCGCTGCATCGGTCGGACACGAGCGGTTCTCGTGGGTTCGCTGGCACCGGATTATCCGTCCGCATCCGACCGACTTCTGTTTCCCCGATCGAACTTGGACGGCCAAGCAGTGCCACCGACGTCGGGGTGTATCCGTTCGATGCTGGTGCTCGCTCATTTCAACGTGGCTGAGGCGCTGTTGAGGCAGCGGAAACATGTCCTGAGACCGAACACTGGGGCCGTCAACGTGGCTCGTTCACTGTCCACAGCCCCAGAGTTCCGAGCGGCTTGCTAATCATCGGCACCAGATCGCCCCAGCCACCCCCCCCACCCGTGAGCGGATGCACCCCCGACGTCCTCGCCTCCTTCCAGGAACATTGGTCCCACCGGCTAATGGCGATTGGTTTGCGGGGAAGTTACACTTGGTTGGCGTCTTCACGGATTGCCCGGTTGCAGCCTGTTGATGGGTGTTTCTTTCCCGGAGGGGACGCGGCGGGCTGCGAGCGGACATTGTCGATCATCCAGTGTATCACGACGGGAGTTGCCCCGATGCGACCGTGTCGCTGCTTGATGCTGTTGCGGTCCTCGTTCCTGGCGGGGTCCGTCGGGCTGGGACTCTGTGTTGCGGCGACGCATCCGGTGGGCGTTGCAGTTGCGGGGGACGAAAAACCGACCGACAAACCGGCGTTGACGTTTGAACGGGACGTGCTCCCTCTCTTTCGCAGCAAGTGCTTCCGCTGCCATGCCGGGGTGGAACCGAAAGGGGGGCTGAATCTGTCGCAGCCTTCGTCGCTGTTGGCGGGGGGCGAATCGGGACCGGCCATTCGGATTGCGGCGGCGGAGTTCAGCTTGCTGTATGAGAAAGTCGCGTCGGATGAGATGCCTGCTGCGGGCCCCAAACTGACCGCCGCTGAAAAAGGCATCCTGCGGACCTGGATCAACGAAGGGGCTGCGGGTGTCGATCGGGCAGAGACCGTGGACCGCTCCGACGACATCGCCGGCGTCGAACTGTGGTCGTTCCTGCCGCCTGTGCGGCCCAAGGTGCCTGCGGTGGCGACGCGGGACCGGGTGCGCAACCCGATCGATGCGTTCATCCTTCGGGCGCTGGAGGCGAAAGACCTCTCTCCGGCACCGGAAGCAGACCGGCTGACGCTGCTGCGGCGGGCGTCGTTCGACCTGTTGGGACTACCGCCGTCGCAGGAAGACATCGGCCGGTTTCTCGGCGACGAGCATCCCGGTGCCCACGGCCGCATGATCGACCGGCTACTGGCCAGTCCCCGCTACGGCGAGCGGTGGGCGCGTCATTGGCTGGACGTCGCCGGGTACGCAGACTCCGCCGGTGTGCTGTCTGAGGACCGTCCGCTGCCGCTGATCTGGAAGTACCGCGACTACGTGGTCCGCGCCTTCAACAGCGACAAACCGTACGACCGTTTCCTGCAGGAACAGATTGCCGGCGACGAGTTGACCGGCTACTGGACCGCTTACGAGACGCAGGACCGCTTGCCGGATGACGTCGTGGAAGGGATCACGGCGACCGGCTTTCTGCGGACGGCGGCTGACGCGAGCCGTCCGGACTTCTCGACGATCAAAAACGCCCACGCCCAATACTATTACCCCACGTTGTTTGACACGCTGCAAATTGTTTGCTCCTCGACCATGGGGCTGACCGTGCAGTGCGCCCGCTGTCATCGCCACAAGTTCGACCCGATTCCGCAGGTGGAGTATTACCGCATGCAGTCGGTGTTCATGAGCGCGCTGCGGCCGAACGACTGGGTCCCGCAGATGAAACGGCGGCTGTTCGTGGCCTCGAAGTCGCAGCAGGAGGCCGCCGACCTACGAAACGCCGAGGTCGGCCGGCAGGTTAAGGCCTTGCAAGCGGAACTCGATGAGTTGAAGCAACGCCTGTCCGAGACTCTCTTCGAAAGCCGTCTCTCCAAACTTCCGGAAGAAATCCGAGAGGACGTGAAAGCGGCGCTGGCCATCGCCGAGAAGGAGCGGAACGAGGTGCAAGCGTATCTCGTCGCCAAGTTTGGAAAGACTCTCAAACCGGAAGGGGAGGAATTGGAGAAGGTTCTGGGCGAACAGTTCAAAGAGTACGGACCGAAGCTCAAGGACGTCAAAGCCCGGATCGCCGAGATTGAACGTCGCCGCGTGCATTTCGATGAAATCCGGGCGGTGTACGATCTGCCGGGCCGGGCGACGACACCCGTGTTGCTGCGTGGCGACCCGCTCACACCGGGGCCGCCGGTCGAGCCGGGAGTCATCTCAGCGATTCGCACGGCTGCGCCATTCGAGGAGACGCCGCTCCCGGTGGGGGCACCGACGAGCGGTCGCCGGCTGGCATTCGCCCGTTGGCTCACGCAGCCGGACCACCCGCTCACCGCCCGCGTGATGGTGAACCGAATCTGGCGGCATCACTTCGGGACGGGCATCGTCTCGACGACCGAGGATTTCGGAGTCTCGGGGTCGCCGCCCAGTCATCCGCAGTTGCTCGATTGGCTGGCCACGGAGTTCGTCTGCAACGGTTGGAGCATCAAGCAGCTCCATCGGCTGATCATGAACTCCAGCACGTGGCGGCAGCGTTCGCGGACCGGTCGGGAACAGCATAAGGCGGGGACCCGGGCCGACCCGGAGAACCGGCTGCTCTGGCGTCAGAACATGCAACGGCTGGAAGCGGAACCGATCCGGGACGCCATGCTGGCGACGTCGGGGACGCTCAGCAGTGCCATGTACGGATCCCCGCATGCCGTGCACCGGCTGAAGAGCGGCGACGTCGTCGTGCCGGCGAAATCGTTTCCGCAACGACGGTCGATTTATGTGCAAGTGTTGCGGCTGAATCCCGAGTCCCTGCTGCAGGCCTTCGACCAGCCGCAGATGTCCATCAATTGCACGCAGCGCAGCCAGTCAACCGTGTCGACACAGGCGCTCACATTGCTCAACAGCGATCTCATGGTGCAAACCGCACACGCCTTCGCCGACCGTGTGCTCGCCGAGCAGCCCGACGCCCCAGTCACGCGGGCCGTTCAGCTTGCGTTCTCACGGCCGTCGACGGATGTCGAGCATCGGCTGCTCGCCACGTTTCTGGACGAGCAAACCGCGCGGCACCGGGACGATCCGGAGAACAAAGACGCGACCGCCGCAGACATCGCTGCGCGGGCCGAACGGGAAGCTCTCGCCGACCTGTGCCAGATGCTGCTGAGCGCCAACGAGTTTGTCTATGTGGACTGACCGTGACGTGGATTAACCATGTTCCGTTGAGGCATTCATGAATCAATTCCCCGGGGCGACACGCCGCGATGTTCTGGCCCGGGCGGGCGACGGATTCGTCGGCCTGGCCTTGGGCACGATGCTGAATGGCCGGCCGGCCGCCGCCGCACAGCCGTCATCGCATGCGCCGCCAAACGTGCCACGGGCCAAAGCGGTGATTCAGCTGTACATGCACGGCGGCCCGAGCCATGTCGACCTGCTCGACCCCAAGCCGATGCTCAACAAGTTCGACGGCACCCCGCCTCCCGGCGAGATCGCGGACGACGAAAACCGGACGACCAATCTGATGGGCAGTCCGTACCGGTTTCGCCAGTGTGGCAAGAGCGGAGTGGAGTTTTCGGAAATCCAGCCGTTCGTCTCGCAGCATGCCGACGAGATCGCCGTGGTGCGTTCGATGTTCACGGAGCACCGCAACCATGAGCAGGCAATCTGGATGGCACAGACCGGAAAAACCGTCGCCGGCCGGCCGACACTCGGTGCCTGGGTGACGTACGGGCTGGGGACGGAAAACCGAAACCTCCCGTCGTTCGTCGCGCTGCCGGACCCGCAGGGACAGTCGACCGACGGCGTTCGCAATTGGGCGAACGGTTGGCTGCCCCCGCAGTTTCAGGGAACCGTATTCCGCGAACAGGGCAGTCCCGTGCTCCATTTGCAGCCGACGGAGCCACGTTCCCCGGCCATCAACGATGCCCGCCTGGGATTGCTGCGACAACTCAACGAGCGACATCTGGCGGCGAGGCCCGCCGAACTGGAACTGGAAGCACGCATCGAGACGTTTGAAATGGCGGGCCGCATGCAAATGGCGGCGACCGACGCCCTCGACCTTTCCCAGGAAACCGAGGCGACCCAACAGTTGTACGGTCTCGACGATCCGCAGACCAAATCTTACGGGACGCGGTGCCTGATGGCACGGCGGCTCGTCGAGCGGGGCGTCCGCTTCGTCTCGCTGTTCATGGCTGGTCAGCCGTGGGACACGCACACGTCGAACAACCAGGGGACCAAGAACTGCTGCGAACGGACCGACCGGCCGATCGGCGGCCTGTTGACGGATTTGAAGCAGCGGGGGCTGCTCGATTCGACGCTCATTCTGTGGGGCGGCGAATTCGGTCGCACACCGGCTGCCGAGCAACGCGACAAGAGTGTCCCCTTCGGCCGGGACCACCACCCTTACGGCTTTAGTGTGTGGATGGCCGGCGGCGGCGTGCGCGGCGGGCAGACGTACGGGGCCACCGACGATTTTGGCTACCGAGCCATCGAACACCGCACGCAGACCGCCAACCTGCACGCCACCATCCTTCATCTCCTCGGCATGGACCATGAGAATCTCACCTACGCCCATCACGGCCGCGACGAACGGCTGACCGACGTCTATGCCGCGCGGGTAATTGAGGAGCTGATTGGTTGACGCGTTGACTCGTTAAGGGTGCAGTCGGACTTTGTTGCGAGCTTGGGGAAGACGTACGACGGCTGCGAGCCTCGCGCGGCAAGGTTGTTGGACGCTTTTCGACAGAGAAAGGAAACGCGGATCACGCGGATGAAGGCCGATCAAGGCGGATTCGAGGAGGGGGGGAGCCAGCGGTCCGCACGACAACGATTTCAAAGGCTTCAACGTTTCGTTTCTGGCGCAGCTGTCCCACGTCGGTGGAGCACCACGGTCCTGAATGGGCGATCACGGGAGGGAGACATTTCGTCGGATTCGCCCGATTCGCGGTTCCCTGTTTTCAACCGCGAATCGGGCGCCTACTGCGAAGGAAACTCCTCGTCCTGGCAAGCAACGCTACCGCCCTCCCGTGACGGGTGTCTGTTCCATGGTTTCGTGACGTTCGCGGTACCGGTTCTCGATGCCGAGTTGTGGCCCTGCCAGGCTGGGACAACCCGCGACAATCCGCCGCATCCGCCTGATCGGCTTTTCCTTATCCGTCCTTGCAGCACACAACCGAGGCTTGACGGACGAATGTGTGACAGACGATGTGTGACCGATGACGACGTCCGTCTGCTTGCGAGATGGGACAACCCGCATCCGGCGCGAACCGGCCCCCGCGACTCAAACGTAACAATCCGCTCCCGCACCCATTCATTGACTCGGTGCGGCGGGTGCCTTGAGTGCGGGCGAGGTGTGCGATACTGTTATTCTGAACAGTGGACGGTTCCGGAAGGGGGTCACCGATGGCGCGGCGGACCAACCATTACGATGTGGCGTTCGAGGGGTTCTTGCGGCAGAGCCGCGTGCCTTACGTGAGCGTGGACGAGACGAAACGGGCTTTGCTGCAGAACGCGTCGCTCAAATCGATGGACTTCATCGTCTACTCCGACAAGACCCGCAACCTGCTGGTCGACGTCAAGGGCCGGCGATTTCCTGCGGCAGGCCAAGGTGGGCATCGCTGGGAAAACTGGGCCACGCAGGACGACATCGACTGCCTGCTCAAATGGGAGCAGGTGTTCGGCGGGGACTTTCGCGCCTTGCTGGTGTTTGCCTACCATGTCGCCGAGCCGGGCGGGAACCACGGTCTGGACGCATGCCACACGTATCGGAATCGGACGTATGCGTTTTACGGGGTGTGGGTTGACCAGTACGGCGGCGCCATGCGTAAGCGGTCTCCGCGTTGGGAGACCGTCTGGCTTCCGGCGGAACCGTTTCAACAGCTTCGCTCTCCGATTTCTGACTTTCTCTAGCAGGACGAACCTCGGCATGCGGACCTCAGCAAGGCAGACGTTAGCGACCGGCCGGTCTTGGCGTTGTTCCCCGCGGCTCCGGCGCGGCGGAGCATTTCTGTCGATGACGACCGTTGCGGCACTGTGGCATGGGACGCTGTGGCCATCGGCGGCCATGGCCCAGGAAGCCGGAGGCGGAGGGACCCGTTCCTCCAGCCGCGGTTGGATCGTTGAAGCGCTCATCGTCGCCGCCCTGTGCGGACTGGCGCTGTTCGTCATCTGCCGTTCCAGCCATCGCAACTGACAAGAACGAACAGCCAGGCGCCAACAGCCCTCTTCGGCGGTCTGTCGTGACGCCGTGCGGCGACGCTTTGGTCCGACTCGGAGGAAGCCGGAGTCAGGGACCCCTGCGTGAAACGATCAGCGCCTGCGTGTTCTGCATTCCGACGCGGTCGCGGCCGATTGACTTCGTGGCCCCCCTTGGGTTACTATTCGGTTCCGCGGCTGAGCAGTCTGAGCCAGTGGTGCATCAGGCGATGCCGCAGAGACACGCATTTCAGGAAATCGGATTAAAATGGCAGAAGGCACGATCAAAAAAGTGATGCCGAAGGGGTTCGGGTTTATTGACACCGAAAGTGGTGAGGACCTGTTCTTCCACTCGTCGAACGTCGAAGGAGTGGACTTCGAGCAACTCTACGAAGGGCAGCGAGTGACCTTCACCGAAGGACGAGGGGAAAAGGGACCCCGGGCCGAAAACGTGAAGTTGGCCTGAACACCGAAGACACACTGACCTCGAAGCCGACGAGTTCTCGTCGGCTTCTTGCGTTTTTGGGGCGGCCCTCGACATTGGCAACTCTGTCGGTTCGCCGGCGACGCCGCCCGCTTGATCGGCGATCCCGGTTCGGCAGCACATCGAGTCCTCCCGACTGCCGTGCTCCCGAGTTGGCGGCCGTTGTTGCGGCCTTCGGTGTGAGCGGTTTCCTCAACGGGGATCGCCCAGCAGGAATCGGATTGGGCGGATTCGCTCGGACCGTGCCCGCTGATATTTTCGCCCCGCACGGAACGGGATCCCTGATGACCGAGCGTTCGAATCTCTGTTCTCTGACGGCCACGTTGCCCGTCGGCCACCGCGCCGTACTCGCGCGGTATCGGGAGCCGGACTTTGGGCGGAGCGTCCGGCAGTTGCTCGGCTCGATCGTGCCGTTCTGCGCCCTGTGGGCGCTGATGTGGTTGAGCCTGCAGTATTCGTATTGGCTCACGCTGATGCTTTCCGTACCGACAGCCGGTTTTTTGGTCCGGCTGTTTATCCTGCAGCACGATTGCGGACACGGGTCGTTCTTTAAGTCGAAGCGACTGAACGACGCGGTCGGCTTTGTTCTCGGCGTGCTGGTGTTTACGCCGTACCACTGTTGGTGCCGGCAGCATGCTCTGCACCACGCCACGTCCGGGGACCTCGACCGTCGCGGGTTTGGAGACATCGCCACGATGACGGTGAAGGAGTACCTGCAGCTGACGCCTCTCAAAAAGCTGGGTTACCGGCTGTATCGCAATCCCGTCGTGATGTTTGGCGCCGCCGCGGTTGTTTACTTTGTGGTGTTGCAGCGTTTCACCTACGAATTGCCGCGATCGTGGACGAGGGAACGTGCCAGCGTGCACGCCACCAACCTGGCCCTGCTGGTGTTTCTTCTCAGCGTCGGCTGGCTCGTCGGATTCCGGTCGTTCCTCCTCGTGCACGTGCCCGTGACGGTCCTGGGTTCTTCATTGGGCGTGTGGATGTTTTACATCCAGCACAACTTTGCCGGCACGTACTGGCAACGTCACGACAACTGGCAATTCGAACTGGCCGGCATGGAGGGAAGCTCCTACTACCAACTGCCGAAACCGCTCCAATGGCTGACCGCCAACATCGGCTTCCATCACATCCATCACCTCGACAGCCGGATTCCCAATTATCGTCTCCAGGAATGTTTTGACAGGACCCCCGAATTCCAGCAGGTGCATCGGATTACGTTTTGGCAGAGCTTGTCCTGCGTCTCGCTCAAGCTCTGGGACGAAAATGAAGGCCGAATGGTGGGCTTCCCAACTGCCGCCAGCAGCGGAGCGCGACGTAACGGCCTTGCGCTGCAACGCTCGTCTCAGCGGCCGATGCGCCAACGACGGACCGATCGCTGTTGACGACGGCCCCGCTGTCGGTCGCTCTTTGACAGAGAAAGGAAAAGCGGATCAGGCGGATGAAGGCCGATCAAAGCAGATTTTTGGGGGATCCAACGATCCGTGACGACAAAGGCCTCAAAGGTTTTCTTCCTGCACAAATCTCTGACGTCGGGGGAGAACCACGGAAGAAACGGAAGGGGCAGAAACAAGACGGGTAGCCCAGCCGGCGCGGCTGGGCCGCGAAGCGACAGGACGACTCACACTCAGCGTTCGGACGCTTCAGGGCCGTGAGCCAAGTGTGAGGCCTCTTGTGCCTGCGGCACCCAGCCGTGCCAGCCGGGCCACCCCGCGGAATCGGCGATCTTGGTGCAGAGGCAATCGTGGCATTCGACCGATTCGCGGTTTCCTGTATTCAACCGCGAATCACGCGAATCACGCGAAGGCGGCGAATGAAAGTCCCCGTCCTGGCAAGAAGCTGTTTCAAAACCCCTGTTCGTGTGGGTGGCAGGGCCGGGAGCGAAGCGCATGGCCCTGCGATCACCGGTCCCGGCCTTCCCGTTGGTCAGCCCCGGCCAGGGGTTTTGAATCAGCCTCAAGCAATATCACCTTCTTTCCGTGACATCCCTGTGTTCCGTGGTTCCGGTTTTCTGTTCCTGGTTGGGGCCCTGCCGCGCTCGGCCCATCCGCCGCATCCGCTTTCCCTTTTCTTCCTTGCGGCACGGAGCGCCGGTTTGACGGACCGATGTGTGACAGACGACGACGTCCGGCAGCTTGTGAAACGGGACAGCCGGCATCCGGCACAAACCGGCCCCCTCGGCTTAAACGCAACAATCCGTTCCTGCCCCCCCTCTCGAAGCGCCACGCGGGGGATACCCAGCTTCGGACGGAATGGCTACACTTCCTCCCGGCAGAACATGCCCGGCGGAGACCGCCTCGGACCCTGCCAACGAAGACAACATCGCGAACACAACCCTCTCGGAGGTGTCATGCTCCCATGAGCCAACCGCGCAAAACCCGCAAGGACTTAAAACCGGGCGAGGTCGCCTGTGACTACTGCACCGCCCGCTGCTGCCGCTATTTCGCCCTGCCGATTGACACGCCGGCAACGCGGACCGACTTCGACCATATTCGCTGGTACATGCTCCACGGGCGGGTGGCGATTTTTGTGGATGATGAAACCTGGTACCTGATGGTTCACGCTGACTGCAAACATATCCGCGACGATTACATGTGCGGCATCTACGAGGACCGGCCCGCCATCTGCCGCAAATACACGACGGACGAATGCGAATTCGAGGACGATGCGGTCTACGACAAGTTCTTCGAGACGCCGGAGCAACTCTGGGAGTATGCCGAAGCGATGCTGCCGCACAAGTTCCCGCAACCCCGGCCGTCGGAGATCGCCCTGCCGGTCCTCGGAGCCGTGTGACTGCTGAACGACAACCCGCCCTCGCCCTCGACCTCGTTCCCAAGCTCCGGCTTGGGAACGCACTTTCGCGAAGCTCTGCTTCGCGGACAGGCGAACCAGATTTCTCCCCGACAGGCGTACCCCGGGCTGAGCCTGGAAACGGATGAATCTTTCCCATTCATGGCAATTCCGTGACTCAACCGCTCATCAAGACACAAACGCTCAGTGGCTTTCGCGACTTTCTCCCGGCTGAGATGATGGCCCGGGAGGCCTTGGTCGCGACGGCGCGGGACGTTTACCGCAGCTATGGTTTCAGTCCGATCGACACGCCGGCGCTGGAGTACAGCGAAGTTCTGACCGGAAAGTCGGGAGAGGAATCGGAGAAGCAGCTTTACCGGTTCACAACGAAGGGGGGCCGCGACGTCGCCCTGCGGTTCGACTTGACGGTGCCGTTCGCCCGGTTTGCGGCTCAACATATCGGCCAGATCGGCACGCCGTTCAGGCGGTATCACATCGCCACCGTCTGGCGCGGCGAGCGCCCGCAGCGGGGGCGGTACCGGGAGTTCATGCAGTGTGACTTCGACACGATCGGGACTGACTCGCACCTGGCGGACATCGAAACGCTGCTCGTCATTCACGACCTGTTCGGCCGGCTGGGCTTTGAGAGATTCACCATCCGGGTCAATCATCGCCAACTGCTGAACGGGCTGCTGGAGACTCTCGGGCTCGCCGACAAATCGACCGCCGTGCTCCGCGCGCTGGACAAACTGCCCAAGATCGGCCGGGAGGGCGTCCAACGGGAGCTGATCGAAGGTGTGGGAGCCATCGACGCAACAGCGGACCGGTTGCTGGAGTTCGCCGCGATTTCGGGAACTCCCGGCGAGGTGCTGGCGCAGGTCGAGTCGTTGCTGGACGGCAATGGCCGCGGTCTGGACGGAATCGCCCTGTTGCGGCAGTTGTTCGACTGTGTCGCCACCGCGGGCGTTCCGGCGGATCGCGTCGCTTTGGATGTGTCAATCGCCCGCGGCTTGGACTACTACACCGGGACCATCTACGAGACGTTCCTGGATGACCTTCCCGGCATTGGCTCTGTTTGTTCCGGCGGGCGCTATGACAATCTGGCCGGGCTGTTCACCAAACAACCGCTGCCCGGCGTGGGGGCGAGCCTGGGGCTCGACCGTCTGCTGGCAGCGATGGAGGAACTGGGACGGCTCGGTGCGTCCGCCACGCCGGCAGACGTGCTGGTCGTGCTGTTCGATGAGTCGCGGGCGGGTGACTACTTTCGGATGGCCCGAGAATTGCGAGCCGATGGCGTGGCAACCGAAGTCTATCCGCAGGCCCGGGCGCTCAAGAAGCAGCTGCAGTACGCCGACCGCAAAGGATTTCGCTTCGCCCTCATCGCTGGTTCGGATGAGTTCGCCCAAGGCGTCTGGCAACTCAAGGACCTGGCCAACGGCGAACAACGGCAGGTTGGGAGCGAGGAACTGTCGTCGTCGATCCGGGACCGTCTGTCCGAAGGTCGCTCCTGACCAAGGCGATCGTTTTGGTGGACTTGGAGCGTCTCGCCTCCGTCGGCCGTCGGCTCCGGGCTAACGCCAATCCCTGATTTCGATTCGCCCCGAGGCACCGCATCCGAAGAACCGGCATGATTCGCGCCGCGTCTGATTTCTACTGCGGCGTGTATTCTTCGATGTTGGTTGGGTCGGCGAACAGCGGTTGTTGGAAGCTCGACGGGCAGGCTTGCGTGACCGCTGACCGGTGCTGTCCCACCAGGGGCGCATTGTCGCCGGCGTTGATATCGGGCAATCCGAGAAAAACGGGAGTGGCGGAGCCGTCCGGTGCGGCGGGATTAAGCTCGTTGTATTCGCAGACACGCGTCGACGTTTCAGATTTCCGATCGCCGGCGGCCGCTCCGCCCGTTTCGCTCTTCTTGGGACGCAGTTTCTCGTAGAGACGCCGCAGGCTAAAGGGTGACGCCAGCTTGGGTGACTTCGGTTCGTCGTCTGTTGCGGTGCGGACAGCAGCGGCCTTCGCCATGACGTCGCGGGCCGCGCTGTCGCCGGAGGTCGGATCGCGTTCCTCGCCAGAGACACTCCGCCGCAGAAAACCGAACCCGATCGGCAGAGGCCGACCGTTCTGAGATCCTGTGGTGGTTGAGTTCACATCCCCGGCCGATTCGGGACCGTCCCTGAGAGGCGCCGGCGGAGGGGGAATTGGGTACCCCGGCAGCGATTGTTGTCCGAACGCCGCCTCCTGCTCAGGCTCGGCGTCGCTGTCCGCCTGGGATGCAGCAACCAGGCGGACGTTTTTACCGTTATTGGCGTCGGCGTCGCGATCGACGTCGAGCGAGTGTCCCGGTCGAATTGACGGCGTGATCGTCGGGGGGATCGTCGGGGGGGGGGGCAGCCGGCGGACCGGGGGCTGGGCCTGTCGCTGGGCGACATCGGCCGGTTGCGGGAAGCCCGTTCGCCAGACGACGCCGTCTGTGGACTGACAACCCGCCGTGATCGCAGCGAGCGCCAGCGATGCGAGCGCGGCCACTTGACGAAAGCGACGTTGACGAGAACGAAGAATCATGCGGCCCCCCTTGGCGATTGTCTGCATCCGGCGCATCGGTTTGGATTCGGGCTTCGGGAGTGGCGCTTCGGCCCCCGGATATCCCCCTTCCGAAAAACCAACCCGCGGCGCCGCCCCACCTCTTTGATCGGGCGTCCTCTTTCAGGTGAATTGCGACGCCCGGCCTTTTCATGTCGAAGGGCGTCACGTTGAGGAGCATCGGACGGATCGGAGCAGTAAGTGCAACCGATCAAACCGTTTCGCGCGGCGCGGCCGTCATCGGGTGATGGTTGTGCCGCCCGTCGGGATTGCACCGAAAAATGGGGCCTGATCAGGGGGCAGAGATCGGGGAGCAGGGCTCGGGGTTTTGTGGCCTCCGGGACCTCTCGATCGTCTGCGAACGGCCGGACCTTACAAACTCGCGCCCCCCGGTCCCTGCCCAACCGATCGGTCTCCGGCGACGTTTCACAAGATCGCACGGTGGCCCGTTTCGGCCCATTCTGCCGGGAGGGCCCTCTCGCGGCAGGACCGTTTCAGCCGCCGGGACCGAAATAACCGAAAAAGTTTATCATGGCCCCTGCGATGGGCCGATGAGGAGAACACTGTCACATCATTCGACCGAGTCCGGGCCGACTGTCCGTCAACGACGACGACCGCCGGCTGGTCCCCGACACATCGGGGCCCGGAGAGCACGACTTTAAGGAGTGAGTCCATGCTGCGTCTGCCTCGAGAATGGGTCATGGTGGCCGGGCTGCTGGCAGCAGTGCCCAGTGTCACGCTGGCCGGTCCCTTTGACTTTTTGAAACCACAGGCCAAGCCGGTCGTCGCCGCCCAGTCCGGGCAGACGAACCAGCAAATCGCCAATCAGGTGGCTGCCTCCCTGAAACAGGCCCAACTCAAAGGCTTCGACATCAACATCGAAGTCAAACAGGGTGTGGCCAAACTGACCGGCAAGATCAGCGACCCCCAGCAAAAGGCTCTGGCGACCAAAGCGGCCTCCCAGGTGGAAGGCGTGCAGTCGGTCGACAACCAACTGGAGCTGGTCGCCGCGCCTCAACGGGCGCCGGTCCAGCAGGCCTCCCATCCGGGAACCCCCTCCCAACCTCAGCAGACAGCCCAACGGGCCGGTCGCAGCAACCAGCAAGTCGCGCAGCAAATCGCCGACTCGCTGGTCTCCGCTGGCCTGGGCCAGCACGACATTGAGGTGCGTTTCAAGGGCGGTGTCTGCAGCCTCGCTGGCGCACTCGATACGCCCCAACAGGCGATGTCCGCCTACCAGCTTGCGGCAAGCATCCCTGAAGTGAAGCAGATTCAAAACCGGCTGACGGTGGGCGGGCGCGAGTTCAACCCGCAGGCTGTCCGACCGGCGGGTTACAACCAGGCTGCGATGCAACAGCAAATGCAGCAGGCTGGCGGTTATCCGTCCATGCCGCCACGGGGTGCCTATCCTCCGGTGCAGCAGATGGCGGGATCTCCGGGTCCCCAGCAGGGCGGACCGGTCCAGCAGGCCGGTTTTCCGGGACACAACCCCCACTTTGGGGGGCCGCTGGGTGCTCATGAGATGTACAACAGCCCGAATCTGCCGGAATATGCCTGGCCATCTCAGGCAGCCTATGACAACTCCGCTGCGATTTCCTACCCGTCGCAGTACGATGCCAGTGCCTGGCCGTACATCGGGCCGTTCTACCCCTATCCGCAGGTGCCGCTGGGGTGGCGAAGTGCCCAATTGGTCTGGGACGACGGCAGTTGGAACCTCAAGTTCAATAGCCGCACGGACAAATGGTGGTGGTTCCTCCATCCCGAAAACTGGGACTGAGCCATCCACGCCAGCAAGATCAGCGAGGCATCGGTCGGCTGAATCCGCCGGTGCCTGGCAAGCTCGAATCGAGTGATGCGACCAACGTCTCCGGGGAACTTCGCCCCGGAGACGTTTTCCGTTTGCGCGTGGGCGAATCTCGATGAGTGTCGCGCCTTCATGGCAACGTCAGTCGTCGCCGAACGCGAATGCCGCGACTGCATCTGCGACCGGGCCGGCGCGGGCCGGCAGACAACCCGGCACACTCCGGATGGACGCCCGATCCGACAAAATCGGAAAAATCCCCCAAGTCAGCCTTGTCTTTTGGCCGATAGCAGGATTAGCGGCATCCGTTTGGCCGTTCAGCTTTTCCTGCCCACTCAAGTCAATTCAGCGAATGCTTCCTGGAGCGAACAGATGCCTAAGCTGCAAGGTACCCTGAAACGCTTGGTTCTGCTGGCCGTGCTGGCCGGTGCGACTATGCCGAACAGCGGCTGCAAACTTCTCTTTGGATTTACCGACGCGGCGTTTGTCTTCTCGGATTTCTGGTACACGACACCGCTGATCCCGGTGACGCCCTACATGAGCCAGCAAATCGAAGACACGTACTGGGAAGAGGAGCGTTACGGCAAGGTGCCGATCCTCGACCCGGTCGAAGGGGAACACGCCCCGCTGTTCTGCCTCGATCCTCCCTCCCAGGATGAGATCGTGCGGGCCCTTCCGGATCAAACCTCCGGCGGCGTCCCGTTCCTGGCAGAAACCCGACGAAACAACATGCGGATGATCGCCGAGCCGATCGTCGACCGCCTGGGCGAATGCCGCTTCTACCCCATGGTGGGACCGGCCCGGATGCACCACTGTCACTACAAGTGCACCGTCTGGTTCAAGGAAACCAAGCAGTCCTGGTGGCCCGTGCCGTTCACCTTTGAAGAAGACCGCCAGGAAGTCGTCTACATCGACCACGATCACCTGATTCGCTGTGCGGGACCTGTGGTGGAGTAGCCTACGGCTCCATCTCGCAGACCTTGACTGGGCAGCAGTCTCCTTTCCAGGTGAGCGTTGAAGCCCGGCCTTGCAGCAGGCCGGGCTTCTCTTATGCGCCCATCAAAGTCGTGCCCATCGGAGCCGCTCCCGGTTTGCCGGCGGACGGCCTCAAGGGACTGGCGGCGAAATCCCGGCCAACGCAAACGGCAGCGGCATCCTTGCACGTCGCTGCGGAATCGTCTCCACTGAGGGAAGCCCCCTTCAAGGGGCCTCACTGGGGATTTCCGCATGCTTCGTTTCGCTGTTGCCAATCTACTCAGCCGCCCGGGCCGGACCCTGTTGGCGACGATCGGCTTGACGATCGCCATCGCCGGCATGGTCGGACTGTTTGCGATCGCCGGCGGGATCGATCACATGCTGGAGGCGAGCTTAGGGCCGGTCCCCGGGGTTGTCGTGATGCAGGCGGGGGCGCCGATTCCTCTGTTCTCGACGCTTCCGTCCGGCTGGGGCCGGGAGATGGCGGACATCGAAGGGGTCAACGTCGTGAATCCGGAAGTCTGGACACGCGTCAATCTCCTCGACGGGGAATCGGTCCTGAGTCCGCCGCGACTGCTGCTCGGTGCGGACATCCCCAACCGTCTCCGGCTCAAGCACGGGGTGTACACGACATGCGTTGAGGACGGTCGTTTTTTGAGCAAACAGGATCGCGGTCAGCCGCATGTCGTCATCAGCCGTCAGATTGCCGAGGACCTCGACAAGCAGGTCGGCGACCCGTTGGATGTCAACGGCCGGGAGATGACCGTCGTGGGCATCTACCACACGGGATCACTCCTGGCCGATGTCACCATCATCGCCGATATCGACGTCGTCCGCGACATGATTCGCGTTGACACCAACACGGTGAGTTGCTTCTACCTCGAACCGCACGATGGGGTGACATCGGACGTACTCGTCGAGCGGGTGCAACAGCAGTTCGCCGGTCGCGAGCCTCCTGAATGGCGACCATCAGGGTTTGCGACCACGATCGCCAAGCCACCCACCTCAGTTGGCGATTGGGTGAGGCTTCTCGCCGGTGTATTGAGCCAGGGGCCGCCTCGCTCCAGCACCGACCCGACCTCGACAGAGGAAGCGGCTCATACACGCGTTCAGCCGTCTGACCGGAACGACACGATCGCAAATGACGACGCAGACTCAGAGACACCCCGGAGCAATTCGCCGAAAAAGCAAGTAATGGAAGTGCACTCGGTGGCGGACTGGGGGGATCGATTTTCGGACCTCGCGACCGATCTCAATTTGGTTCTTGCCATGCTCACCGGGCTCGGCATGTTGATCGCCGTCTCCAGCATCCTCAACACCATGCTGATGAGCGTCACCGAGCGGACGGTGGAGTTCGGCATCCTGCGTGCCAACGGCTGGTCGCAGGGGGATGTCGTGCGGCTGATTACGTGCGAGAGTGCACTGCTTGGCCTTGCCGGCGGCTTGCTGGGCGTGTCGTGCGGCTGGATCGCCACGCAGGTGATCAATCACCTCTGGGCGGACCGCATCCTGCTTTACGCCGGTCCGGTTCTTCTCGTCGGCAGCCTGACATTCAGCATCTGTGTCGGCGTATTGGGCGGCCTCTACCCGTCCCTGCGAGCCGCCCGCATGTCGCCCATGCAGGCCATTCGCCGCGGCTGATCGCATCGGCGAAACACGCGAGGCTTGGTCGGAAAACCGAAAATGGCCGTCCCGCTCCGCGTGATGACACTGCCAGCGCAACGTTCCCCTGACTGGCCACGCACTCACTTCCTTCGCCCATCACGCGGAGCGTGATGGCTACAATGGTTTTCCGACAAAGCCTAGACTGGAGAAAGGACTCCCAACACTCCCAACCATCGAGCATCACACATGCCATCAGCCATCAGCCATCAGCCGGCGGAGACATCCGTCAGCCCGTTCCTGCGACTTCATCCGGACGACAACATCGTGATCGCCCGCCGACAGGCTGCGGCGGGAACCGAATGGTCGGATGGAGACGGAGCCGGAAACGGAGCCGCGGCGGTGACCAGCCGCGAGCCGATCAACCTGGGCCACAAAATGGCCGTGTCCCCCATCGCCAGCGGGCAGCCGGTGCGGAAATTCGGACAGATGATCGGTTTCGCCACCGAGGACATTGAGCCGGGTGAGTGGATTCACGGGCACAACCTGGGCGTCGGTGAACTGGGGCAGGACTACCAGTTCGCGACCGATGTCCCGCCGCAACCGGTCGCCGACGAGTTGCGGACCTTCATGGGTTACCGCCGGGCGAACGGGAAAGTCGCCACGCGGAACTACATCGGCATCATCAGCACCGTCAACTGCTCGGCGACCGCCTCCAAATGGATTGCACGGGCCTTCGATGACGAGCTGCTGGCCGCCTATCCGAACATCGACGGCGTCGTGGCGCTGGTGCATCAGGGCGGCTGTTCGTTTCAGTTTGACGGACCGGAGCACCGTCACCTGGCTCGCGTTCTCGGCGGATTTGCGCGGCATCCCAACATCGGGGCGTACCTCGTCGTCGGACTGGGATGCGAAGCATCGCAGCCGTCGTATCTGGTCGACCAATACGACCTCGTCCAGTTGGATGTCCCCGGCCACAAAGAACCGCTGCCACTGGTGATGAACATTCAGGATGAAGGGGGCGTGCGCAAAACCGTCGACCGGGGCATCGCGGTGCTCAAGGAAATGCTGCCTGAGGTGAACAAGGTCCAGCGCGAGCCGATCCCGCTCAGCGAATTGATCCTCGGTACCGAATGCGGCGGCAGCGACGGCAACAGCGGCGTCACCGCGAATCCGGCGCTCGGGGTCGCCAGCGACCGGCTCGTCGCCCACGGGGGAACCTCGATTCTCGCCGAAGTCACCGAAATCTACGGCGGCGAACACCTGCTCACCCGCCGCGCCGTCAACGAGGCGGTCGGTCGCAAACTCATCGAACGCATCGAATGGTGGATCGACCACGCGGGAAAGCTCGGATCGGTCATCAACAATAATCCGTCGGTCGGCAACAAGCTGGGCGGCCTAACGACCATCTACGAAAAGTCACTCGGCGCCATTGCCAAAGGGGGCAACTCGCCGCTGCAAGCGGTCTACGAATACGCCGAGCCGGTGACGGAGAAAGGCTTCGTGATTATGGACACCCCCGGCTTCGACCCGGCGTCGGTGACCGGCATGATCGCCGGCGGCGCCCAGATCGTGACCTTCACCACCGGTCGCGGGAGCTGCTTCGGCTGCAAACCGGTCCCCACGATCAAGATCGCCACCAACACCCCCATGTTCGAGCGAATGCAGGACGATATGGACATCGACGCCGGCCGCATCCTGGACGGTGCCTCGATCGAAGGGATCGGCGAGGAAATCTTCGAAAAGATCATCGCCGTCGCCAGCGGCGAACAAACCAAAAGCGAAGCCCAAGGCATCGGCGACGAAGAATTCTGCCCCTGGGTCCCCGGGCCCGTGTTGTGAGGATTGATGTAGAGTTCACTTTGCGGACCCTGTACGAGGAAATCCAGCACCGCGACCAACGGTTCGCACACCGGACTCTACTTCGCTATTCAGCGAGGATTGAACGCGAGACGAATTTCGAACAGGTCGTCCGAGTGGGCGACCTGTTTTCAGTGGGCTACAATTGCGCGATGATGGACGCCAAGAGAGTTAAATTACTGCAACGGTTGATTGGCGAAGGTGAGAACCTCTCGGTTGAAGATAGTAGTGATGCGCAGTTCAAAGCATGGAAGAACTCTGTCGAACGGACGTTGATTCGCCTCTTCGGTCCGCGCTCGCCAGAGTGAAGTGGACCCCGGTTTTCGGACCACCGGTTCAGGTAGATTTCAAGGAGGTTGAGATGAGGATATCGTGGCGTCATCCGGAGGAAGATGATGGCGCGGACACGACGTCGATTTGACTCACGCTTTAAGGCAAAGGTGGCTTTGGAAGCGGTGCGGGAACTGAGGACGGTGAGTGAGATTGCGAAGCAGTTCAAGGTCCATCCCAGCCAGGTGGCGCTGTGGAAGAAGCAGTTGCTTTCCGGCGCGGAGCAGGTATTTGACTCGTCGGGAGGGAAGTCTTCGAAGCGTGACGAACCCGAGGCCGGAGAGCTCTACGAGCAGATTAGCCGGCTGAAGGTCGAGCTGGAGTGGCTCAAAAAAAAGTTGCCGAGAACTCGTGAGGAGGCACTGAGAGGGATCGACCGGGATCACGAGTCGCTGAGCGTTCGCTGGCAGTGCGCGTTGTTGGGGATTCATCGTTCGCGGTTGTGCTACGAGCCGGTTCCGGAGACAGCAGAGAACCTAGAGTTGATGAGGCTGATCGACGGGCAATACCTGAAGACGCCGTTCTGGGGCAGCCGCAACATGACGGTCTTTCTTCGCAGGAGGGGATACTCGGCCAACCGCAAGAGAACCTGTGTTGAGCTACCGCGGGCCGGGCCTTTTTCCTCCTTCATCAGTCGGCGGCCGGCCCTTGCCTGAGAAAAATGGGTCTGGAGGGCTTGGCTCCGGAACCGTCCACGAGTCGTCCGGCTCCGGGCCACAAGGTCTATCCGTACCTGTTGAGGGACATGCTGATCGAGCGTCCGAACCAAGTCTGGTCGAGCGATATCACGTACGTTCCGTTGCGTCACGGTTTTTTGGATCTGGTGGCCGTGAGGGATTGGTACAGCCGGCACGTGTTGAGCTGGCGGTTGTCGAACAGCCTGGACGTGGAGTTTTGCCTGGAGGCCTTGGACAATGCGTTGGACCAGG
>JAJDEI010000246.1 GCA_029259845.1 Planctomycetaceae bacterium
GTCACTACAACGCGATCGGCCGTCATCCGACTCTCAGACCCTCAACGCCCGACCATCAATCAACGACTTACGACAAACTCCGGCTCGAAAAAACTTTCAGAAACACCGATTTCCCAAATCACTGGGGAACTTGGGCTAACCGGGGTCTTGAAACAGCCTCTCAGCGAGTTGGCGGAACACCGCCAGGTGGCGGGCCTGGGCGCTCGTGCACAAATTGCTGCCGCGCCGGTCTGTTCGCGCAATTCGGCATTCTCTGCGGGTGTTTATGGAACACCCCTGAATTGCCCGTTTTGACATTCGGGTTCGCCTTTCGAGACGGCGATAGATGTCTTTAGTGGGGGGCAGCGATCCCTCGGAAATGACACATCAGCCGCAGCCGGGAACACTCGGCTGATGGTGCGGACAATCAGCAATCAGCGGAGTCGAACACATGAAAAATTCCTCGTGGGCACTCTGTGCAGCAGCAGTCCTTGCAGGCAACATGGGCCTGCAAATACTGGCGACACAGCCAATGACAGAACGTGTTGAGTCACTGACCGCCCAGGTGACGCATCTTCAAAACGGCATTGACCAACTGACGGCCTCTGCCGCAAACGCGACGCAGGCCAACAACCTGTTGTCTGCACTGACGGCTCAGGGAGAGCAAACGCAGGCCGCCCGTGACGCGATCGAACAGATTCGTCGCTTCGAGAAAGAGGTTCGCACGCAGGGGCACGCCGCCGGGCATTCGATGAACCTCGTTCAGAACCTCGCCAGGCTGCAAAGCGCAATCATCGCCCAAGGACAACAGGCCGGGGAACTGGACGCGGCCGTCAACGACCTGTCCGCCTTTCAACAGTTGGTTCATGGTTTGGCGTCTGCCGTGTCGCGGGAGTACGCCGGTGTCGACCAGGCGACGCAGTTGGTGAAACAACTGGGCGAACTCAAACTGGAGGTTGTCGCTCAGGCCGAGGACATGGACGCTGCGGTCGGCAGCCTCCAACAACTGGCCGACCTGAAACAGCACGCGGCCATGGTCGCCAGCGGAATGGAACGGGCGAACGACAGCCTGCAGCAGTTGGGCGAGCTGAAAGACCGCGTGGCGGCGGAAGCCGACGGCCTCGATCTGGCGGAGACGCAGTTCGCACGTCTCATCGGCTTGAAAAAGTCCATGGAACTGATTGATGAACAGTCGTTCGTCGCTGCGGAGTCCAGCGTCACGGAGTTCGCCGAACTCCGGGATCAGATCATCGCCGAGGGCCGGGACGTGGGAGCCGCTGCCGAATTGAGCGGGCAACTCCTGTCGCTTCAGGACGAGCTGATCAATCGTGGCGGCCGCGTGGACGTTGCTCGCAAGCATGCCGACGGCCTCCTCAGCCTTGAGGACGCCTTGGCCGACGATGCGAACCTCAACATCAGCCATGCCCAGGAAAACCTCAACGGACTCGTCGCGATCGAACGGCAACTGTCTTCGCGGGACGAGCAAATCATCGCTGCCGTGGAATCCCTGGAACTGATGGCCGACCTGCAAGCCGAATTCGTCGAGCGGATCGGAAGCCTTCAAGGACTCCGCGAGCGTCTCACGGAACTCGCCATGTTGGAAAGCTCGATCGTGCGGACCGCTCGTTCATTGCAGCCGCTGATCGAGCTGACGACCCTGCGGCGGCTGAACGGCAATGACTTGCAGGCCATCGCCCGGGGCATGCTGGACCGCCGGACCAACCGGATTGCCGCCGGCGACCCCGACGGGCTCCCCGCGTTTGAAGATTCCCGATCCAGGGAATCGGATCTGCCGGGTGGGCTCGATGAGCCGCTCGTGCCGATTCCTCCGACAGAGGAGTAACGTCCCGGCGACGATGGGTGTCCAGCTTTCGGTCACCGGCTAATAAAACGAACCGTTCCGCCCGGCTTCCAAACGAAGCCGGGCGTTTTCGTTTTCCGGGCGTGCCTTTCGTCCAACCGTGGCCGGTGGACGACTGGGTGCGATTTGTTGCGCATCTTGATGCCGAACGACGGAACAGACGGAAGCCAAGTTGGCAAGCTGACCACATCGGACAGGGGATTCGCAACATTCGTCCGATTCGTGGTTCCCCTTTTTCAACCGCGAGTGACGCGAATGCTGCGAATGAAATGCGTCATTTTCTGCTCGACTCGCATGACCAGTGTCCACGTCTTTCGTTACTTCGATGTGTTCCGTGGTTCCGATCTTCTGGCTCAGGTTGCGACCATCCGCCGCGCCGTGCCCATCCGTGATATCCGTGGTTATTGGAAGACCACGGATGGGCACCGATGGGCACGGATAAGTGATTGCTCCGTCCGCCGCCAATCGGTCGCCACCGCACCTGCTCGCCGCGCCACGGTCTGGCAGAACCGATTGTGCCGGTTTTTCCGCACATGCGCAGCCACGGTCGCGTGGCGAATTGTCATCAGCAAACCGTTTCATCATCTCGGCGGGCCGAATCGTGAGCTAAGTTGTCAACAGGGTTGCCTGCGCTGCGCACAGGGCCGGCGGCCTCATCGGGAATTCGCCCGGATACGCGGCCCGACAGTTTTGCGAACCGACAACACGGCCCGACGACACGACTCAACGACACAGTTGTCCATCGAGGAGACAGCTTCCCCATGAAAGCCAACACCGCCAATCCCACCGCACCGCGTCTCAGTTCCGGCCAGTCGTCCGCGGATGACTTCGACCAACTGAAGACACACATCCACGGCAAGCTGGTGGACAAGCTCGACTTGTCGCGGCTGGGCGAACTCGAAGGCGACACGCTCCGCCGAGAGATTCGGCTTGTCGTCGAGCACTTGTGCGATACCGAGAACCCGCTGTTGAATCGTTCGGAACGCGAGCGATTGATTGAGGAAGTGCTCGACGAGACGTTCGGTTTCGGTCCGCTCGAAGTCCTGATGAAGGAAGAGGGCGTTGCGGACATCATGATCAACGGCCCGAAGAACGTCTTTATCGAAAAGGAAGGCCGCGTGCAGCGGTCGGACGTCACGTTCCGGGACAACGACCACCTGCTGCAGATTCTCGACCGCATCGTGTCCCGTGTCGGCCGCCGCATCGACGAAACGTCGCCGATGTGCGATGCCCGCTTGCCGGACGGTTCGCGGCTCAACGCGATCATCCCCCCGTTGGCCCTCGACGGTCCGTCGCTCACCATTCGAAAATTCGGTGCGAACCCGCTCACGCTGGAGAACCTGCTCAACTTCGGAGCATTCACGCCGGAGATGGTGATGTTCATGGAGGGGGCGATGAAAGCCCGGCTCAATATCATCATCTCGGGAGGCACCGGCTCCGGCAAGACGACGCTGCTCAACACGCTAAGTAGCTTCATTCAGCAGGACCAACGGATCGTCACCATCGAAGACGCCGCCGAACTTCAACTGCAGCAGGAGCATGTTTTGCGGCTGGAAACACGACCGGCCAATATCGAGGGCAAAGGCCGCATCGGAGCAACCGACCTCGTAAAAAACGCCCTGCGAATGCGGCCGGACCGGATCATCATCGGCGAATGCCGCGGTCCGGAATCGCTCGATATGCTGCAGGCCATGAACACCGGCCACGACGGATCGCTGACCACCGTCCACGCCAACAATCCGCGGGACGCCGTTTCCCGAATCGAAACGATGGTCACCATGGGCGGCATCGACCTGCCGCTCAAAGCGATTCGGCAGCAGTTCTGCTCGGCGGTCGACGTCATTATCCAGGCCAACCGGTTGCAAGGCGGTCCCCGGAAAATCACGCATGTCACCGAAGTGCTCAATATGGAACAGGACACAGTGATCATGCAGGATATCTTTCTGTTTGTGCAGGAAGGGATCGACGAGAACGGAAGGGCCTATGGGCGTTTCGAATCGACCGGGGTTCGGCCGGCCAGCATGGCGCGGCTGGAATCCGCCGGTGTCAGGCTCCCTGCCAACTTGTTTACCGCGCGTCAACTCGGGCATTAGCGGGCATTAGAAGGCCGGCTTTCGGGCCGTTGGCCGGCATTTCCCCGTCACTTCTCACACCGTCCATTGGTTGAGTTCCTATCATGTACCTGCTTCTCGTTTCTGCAGCGGCCTTTATGGGTGTCACCGCATTGATGGTCGCTGTGATGTCGATGTTTACCGGCTTCTCCGACCGCGGACTCGAAACGCGCTTGCAGGTCCTGACCGGCAAGAAAACGGCGGCCGAGGCCAGCGCGGTCACGAAAGACGTCCTGCTCCGCGAAGGCGTGGGCGGACTGTCGCTGCTCGCAGACAAGCTGATGGAGAAGTTTAGCAACCTCAAACTGCTGTTCGTTCAGGCCAACTCGCCCATTACCCCCACGCAGTTCTTTCTGATCACCGGCGCCAGCAGTGGCGTGGGCGTGGTGGTGGCGATCATCGGCCGGGCTCCGCTCCCGCTGTATCCGGTTTGTGGAGCCGTGTTCGCGCTGTTTCCCCTGGGCTGGTTGCTGTGGCGGCGACGAACCCGTTTCAAGAAATTCGCCGCCCAATTGCCCGATGGCCTGGAATTGATCGCACGGGCTTTGCGATCAGGACACAGCCTCTCAGCCGGAATCGGCGTGGTCGTTCAAGAGATGCCCGATCCCATCTCGGCCGAATTCGGCATGTGTTATGAGGAACAGAATCTGGGCGTCCCCATCGAACAGGCGCTCAAAAGCATGCACCGCAGGATGCCCAACATGGACTTCAAGTTCTTCGCCACGGCTGTCACGATCCAGCGGCAGTCGGGCGGCGACCTGGCGGAAATCCTGGACAAGATCGGGCACATCGTCCGCGGGCGTTTCCGCATTCTGGGACAGGTGGCAGCCCTCACCGGTGAAGGCCGCATCAGCGGCGTGGTGCTGATGGCATTGCCGATTGCTCTGTTCTTCGCAGTCTACTATCTGAATCAAGAGTACGTGATGCTGCTATTCACCGACCCGATCGGCCGCAAGATGGTCGGCGTCGCTGCATTCCTGCAGGTGCTGGGTGCCATCACGATCAACAAGATCATCGCCATCAAGGTCTAGTTTGCGGGTCAGCCAAACCTCTTCTTAGCGAACCAACCAGCCAACGAATCCACGAGCCAACAAACGAGCCATGGACATTGCAACGATCACACCGTACGCATTCTTCGTTGCCATCACTGCGGGCGTATGGGGATGCGTCAGCATGTTCAGCGTCCGCAAATCGCGCGCAGCGGAACGGCTGGACGAACTCAAGGATCCCCGTAAGCGTGCTCAAACACTGAACGATGCCGACGGCGATGGCGTCAAAGGCATGCTTAAGAAGGCTGCTCCAACGCTCTCTAAAGCTCTCACGCCGAAGAGCGACCTTGAGCAAAGCGAGCTTAAAGTGAGACTCGCGAATGCGGGATTTAATTCGCCGAATGCGCCGACATTCTATCTGGCGATTAAGACAGCCTCACTCGTTGCCGGCGTGTTGGTCGGAGGCGGATACGGCCTCATTGCTTTCGGAGCAACACAGGGAGGATTGACTGCCCTCGCCATCGCGGGCGGGATCGGATTCTATGTCCCGGGAATTATCCTGTGGTTCATTCGCAGGGGGCGTGTTGAACGCATTTTCCTCTCGTTGCCCGATGCGCTCGACTTGCTTGTGGTGTGTGTCGAATCCGGCCTCGGGCTCGACGCGGCCATGCGGCGCGTGGCGGAAGAACTCGCTGATGCGTCCCCCGACGTGTGCAGTGAATTCTCCATGTGCAACATGCAACTGCAAATGGGCCGCCCCCGACGCGAGGTGCTGCACGACTTGGGCGTCCGTTCGGGCGTCGACGACATGCGGTCGCTGGCGGCGATTTTGATTCAGGCGGACCGCTTCGGCTCATCCATCGCACAGGCGCTCCGCGTGCAGTCCGACAGCATGCGGATCAAACGCTCGCAAATGGCCGAGGAAAAAGCGGCGAAAACCGCGGTGAAGATGATCTTCCCGCTCGTGCTGTTCATTTTTCCCGGCATCTTTGTGGTGCTCGTCGGCCCCGCCGCCATCATGATGATCCGCGACCTGCTCACCACATAGGAGGCGCTCCCGCGGAATCAAACCAGCGCCCCCCTCTCAATCCCACGGGCGGCGCCCCCTGGGGCCAGGCCGGAACACACCGTGGGACCCCGCCGGTCATTCCTCCCGGCGCACAAACCGCCGCCCCTTGAGCTCGAAGCGTGGCAAACGGTCCACGCCGACCGGGACCACCTCCGCCTGGAAATTCAGACGGTCCTTCAGCACCCGCGCCACCTCATCGACAAGTCCCATCACCGCGTCGGAAGCGGCGATGTCCGGTGTCGGCTCGATTTCGATTCGCAGATGCGGCATGCTTCGCCGCGTCTCGACCGTGATCCGAAACTCGGCAACGGCGTCGAATTCGCGCAAAATCGCCTCGATACTGGACGGGAACACGTTATTCCCGCGGATCGTCACCATGTCGTCCGCCCGGCCGATGATGCCCCCTTCCAGCCGCAGCAACGCCCGTCCACACGGACAGGGTTCGGTCGCGGACCGTACAAGATCTCCTGTGCGGTAGCGGATCACCGGATGGCCCACACGGCCCAGGTTGGTGATGATCAACTCGCCAATCGTGCCCGGCCCGACCGGCTCACTCGTCTGCGGGTCGACAATCTCAGCAACGCATTCGGTCTCCAGGATCAGCAGGCCCCCCGGTGCTTCCGCCGGTTCGATGCCCAGCGAGCCGATGTCCGTCATGCCCCAGTGGTCGAAGGCCTGCGCGCCCCAGGCGGTCTCGATTCGCTGCCGCGTAGCGGGGATGTTGCCGCCCGGTTCGCCGGCGACGATGATGGCCCGCACGGCATTCTCGCGGAGATCGATACCCGCCCCGTCGGCGACTTCTGCCAACCGCATGGCGTAAGTGGGCGTGCAACAGACAACCGTCGCTCCCAACTCTTCGATCATCCGCAGCCGCGCTTCGCTGGTCATGCCCCCCATTGGCAAGCAGCGGTTGCCAAAGCGATACGCCCCGTCAAACGCCGCCCAGAAGCCGATGAACGGGCCGAACGAAAACGGAAATGCGAACACATCGTCCGGCCGGATCCCCACGATGCGGTAAATCTGCGCCCAGCACCGCATGAACCAGTCCCAGCTTTGCTGCGTGTCGAGCCATCGCATGGGCCTCCCCGTCGTTCCGGACGTCTGATGCAGCCGATGATACTCGGGCAGCGGACAGGTGAGATTCGTGCCATAGGGGGGATGGTCGTTCTGGTCGTCCACCAACTCCTGCTTCGTACAAAACGGCAAGCGGCGAAAGTCGTTCAGCGATCGGATCGACGCCAGTTCGACACCGGCCGCCGCATACTTTTTCGTCCAGAACGAATTCCGCCCGTCGATTTCGACCAGCAGATTCTGCAGGAGTTCAAGCTGCCGCGCCTCGATGTCGGCACGGGGAAGCCGCTCTAAGGGGATTTCGCTCATCGTTCCATTTGCGTCCGCACAATTCCCTCGTTCCCAAACTCCAGTTTGGGAACGCACGTCCACGAAACTCTGTTTCGCGAACCTCAAGGTACAGAAAAACTCACCGCAGAGGGAGCGGAGGACCGCAGAGAGTTTTACCGAGAGGCCTTTCCTCTGCGGCTCTCTGCGTTCTCTGCGGTCAAACCTCTCAATTCCGGCCTTGCTCGTCGTCCTTTGCTTCAGCCGGCTGGCGTGGTACGTGATTCTTTTCCCAAGACTTTGTCGCAACTGATTGAGGGCCCAGACGTTAGCAGAGAATCCGCCCCTATGCCATTCGTACGGCCCGCGGCAGTCCGTTTCAAGTCACCGATTGGCCGCAGTCGATCAATGCCAAGACGGACCCTGCGGCTGCCCACTGCTCACGGAAGAGACCTCCATGACCGAACGTGCGTGTGACAAGTTCCACCTGGGCTTCCTGCGAATCGTGGTCACCGAGGCCGGCTATGTGGGCGGGATGCTGGTGACCAACCGGCTGGGACGCCCGCTGGAGTTCCAGTGCACGACGCCGGTGAAGGCGAATCGGACGCAGGAGATCCTGTATGGCCCTACGCTCCGGCCGTTTCTGTTCAGCGAACTGATCGGCGTCACGCTGATTGAACGCCTGCAGGTCATGCCGGACGTCGTTCTCATCGACCAGGAAGCCCTGCTCGATCTCCGCGAGCATGTCTCACTGCCAGTCGCCTGTCTGCTCAAAGACGATCCCGACACCCGCGATCTCCCCGATGAGTCGCGCCTGTCGTTTGGCGCGCAGGTGGTCCGCGTGCACTCCGACTACGCCGCCGACGTCAGCACGATCCAACAGTGGGCAAACGCCATTCCCGGTGACGCCGACCTTTGTGAACCGCTCGACCGCGTCCGCGAAGCACTCGACGAAACCCTCCGCCCCGGCACCGCCGCGTGATGTGTCATGGAACGTTTCGCCGCACCGATCGAAGAACCCATGACAGCCGAAAACGTACACAACCTCGGTCTCCGGCGTGTGCCGCTCGACGTGTCCGCTCCGGACGTTCCCATCACCGGGATGAACGGTGCCCTCAAACGGCTGCCGAAGGTCGACGCGACCGGCGTCGGGCTGTTGCCGCGCCCCGGATTCGTGCCGCGCTGGCGACCCTTCTGGCACAAACCGAAAACGGTCGGCGTCACGTTTCCAGAGGGCATCGAGTTTCTGCCGCCCAAACCGGAAAAGGCGGACTCCGGAGAACTCAAGTCCATCGCCCCGCCCCCGGCCGGTTCCGGCAGCAGTGGAGAGAAGCGAAAGCGGCCGACGCGGATCAAACCGCCGTCCGACGCCCTGTCGCTACAGGATCGCTTGTTCTACGTGCTGCAACCGCCGCTCGAATCATGGCTCCGCGGGCAGGAGCTGATCATGCCTTTCGAACCGTTCCCGTATCAGTACGAAGGCATCGCGTGGCTGTTCTCCCAGAAGCGTGCCCTGCTGGCGGACGAGATGGGTCTCGGCAAAACCATGCAGACAATCACAGCCCTGCGGCTGCTGCTGCGGGCCGGGCAAGTCCGCCGCGTGTTGCTCGTCTGCCCCAAACCGCTCATTCCCAACTGGCAACGCGAGTTCAAGCTGTGGGCCGAAGAGATCCCCGTCACGACGATCGAAGGAGACGGTCCCCGCCGCCGCCTTATCTGGAAGATCCCCGGCTCGATCGTTCTGCTCGCCAACTACGAACTGGTTGTGAGAGACATGCAGGAGATGGAGCAGGAGTCCGGCGTCCCGTGTCCCGTGTCCAGAGATGGTCTTGGGCGTTCACTTGGACATCGGACCACGTCCGAGACACGGGACACTGGACACTCAACACGGGACTCTCAACTCCCCCAGTTCGACCTCGTCGTCCTCGACGAAGCCCAGCGGATCAAAAACCGCGAGTCGATCACCGCTGCGATGATCCGTTCGGTCCCCCGCAAGCGAAGCCTGTGCCTGACCGGGACGCCGATCGAAAACCGACCGGAAGAACTGGCGTCTCTGTTTGAGTTCATGGGCGTCGTCCCGCCCCGCGCCACGCCCGACATTCGCCAACTGAAAAGGCTCAGCGAGGAGTACATCCTCCGCCGCACCAAGGATGTCGTGATGACCGACCTCCCGCCGCGGCTCGACCGGGATGAGATCATCGAACTGACGTCGGCCCAGAAAATTGCCTACGAGCAGGCCGAGCAGGAGGGCATCATGCACCTCAACGAGATGGGCGACCAGATTTCGATCCAAAATGTGTTCGAACTTGTCCTGCGTCTCAAACAGATTACCAACGCGGATCCGCTCACCGGCGAGTCGGCCAAATGCGACCGGCTCGTCGCCGACATGGAGGAGATCGCCGCCTCCGGCGGCAAGGCGATCCTGTTCAGCCAGTGGACCAAAACGATCGACTGGCTCGCCGAGCGGACGAAAGACTACGGATGCCTCGTCTATCACGGCGGCATCCCCACCAGCAAGCGCGAGCCGATCCTCGACCGCTTCAAAAACGACCCGGACAGCCATTTGCTGCTGATGAGCTACGGCACCGGAGCGGTCGGTCTCAACCTGCAATTCGCCGGTTACGTGTTCCTTTACGACCGCTGGTGGAACCCGGCGGTCGAAGACCAGGCGATCAACCGCGCCCATCGCATCGGCGCAACAGCATCGCAAATCATCGTCAGCAAGTTCATCTGCGCCGGCACGATCGAGGAACGCATCGATTTGGTGCTCCGCCAAAAACGCGAACTGTTCGACCGCATCCTGGGCGACGGCGACAACGACAATGGCTCACTGAGCCTGGGCGCGAGCGAAATCTTCGGTCTGTTCGACCTCAAAGCCCGCACAAAAAAAGGCGACGCCAAACGAATTGGCCCCAAACAGGCCGACGCAGCGTGATTGCCGTTTCGCCACACCTTTCAAATGTGTGGCGAAACGAAATGTGCGTCGCAACGGCATCGGTCCAATGATCGGCTATTCGGCCTTCTTGAAGTCCCCGGCAATCGCCAGCGCGATGTGTTTGGGGTCGACGTGTTTGCGAATCGCTTCGTTGACGTCGGCGACGGCCAGCGCGTTGATTCGCTGCTCCAGGTCGGCGTAGAACTGCATCGTGCGATCGGCATGCAGGGTCTTGCGGAGAGTGGTTGCCAGCTCGCTGTCATCGGAACGGTCAATTTTCTGCTTCTCGAGATACCCCTGCTTGGCGGCTGCCAGTTCCTGTTCGGTGATGCCCTCGGCGAGCCATCGGGCCACCTCTTCGCGGATCGCCGTCTCGACTTTGCCCATGTTCGCCGGGTTGGCAATCGCATACGTTCCGAAGGTTGTGCGGCGATCGAGTGACTGGGCGGTCAGGAACGATCCCACGCCGTAGGAGAGCCCCTCCTTCTGACGGACCCGATCGCCCAGCCGCGACGACAGGCCGCTGCTGCCGAGGATGAAGTTGCCGATCAGCAGGCCCGGATAGTCTTCGTCGGTATCATTGAGCGGAAAGACCGTGCCTGCAAAATAAGTGGCGTTCGGTTTGTCCGGCGTGTTGATGACCTGACGAACGTTGGGGACGGAGACATCACCGCTCTTCGCGATGCGTTCGTACGGTTTGGCCGCCGTCCAGTCACCGAACATCTCGTCCAGTAACGGGCGGATTTCCTCCGGGGCAAAGTCCCCCACGAAGACCAGTTCCCCGTGGCCGCCGTTTAGATACTGGTCGTACAGTCGCTGCACGTCCTCGCGAGAGGCGGACTTCCAGCGCTGGATGTTCTCCGCGATCGTCGGCACATAGCGCGGGTCATCAGGTTCGTAGGGATTCAGTTGCCGGCTGAGGAAGGTCCGCGCGAGCGACGTCGGATCGGTGAGGTTCTGTTCCAGGTCGGTCACGCGTTTGTTCTGGATGATGTCGAATTCCTCCTGCGGCAGCGTCGCCTCGCGGAGAACCTGCCGGAGGATGTCGAGCGTGTCCGAGAGGAACTCGCGCTTTGTTTGAACGCTAAACGTCGCCTCGCCGTCTTCACCGGAGGGGTGCAGCCGGGTTCGCAACCGGTCGAGCTTGTCCTGAATCTGCTGCCGCGTGAGCCCCTTCGTCCCCCGCGCCATCAGGACCGGGAGCGTCGTCGCGGCAGCGTCCATTCCGCTGAGGTTCTCGACGTTGCCATACCGAAGTTTGAGGGACACGTTGACGGAGCCGCCGCGCGTCTTCTTGGGGAGGAACGCCACCTGCAAGCCGCCGGGCAACTCGAACCGCTCCGTGCGGGATTCGATACTCTCCGGGGAGACGTCGAACGCCTCACCCAGGGAGAGCGTTTCCCGGCCTTCGTAGTCGCCGATCATCTCGGCCAACGCCGGTGTGGTCGGGACGCTGATCCGTTCCGCGGCTTCGGTCGGCAGAAACAGCCCGGCGGTGCGGTTGTTCTGCTGCAGGTACTTCCGGGCAACTGCTTTGACGCTCTCCGGTGTCACTTTCTCCAGACGGTCGCGATAGAAGAAGATCAGCCGCCAGTCGCCCTGCGCGGCCCATTCGCTGAGTTGGACGGCGATGCGGCTGCTGTCTGCGAATGTCAGTTCCCATTCCTTCATCCAGTACGTCTTGGCCCGCTCGACTTCCTCCTCGGTGATTTCGCTGTCTCCCACCGACTCGGTTACTTCCAGCAGCCGTCCGAGGACGTCGCGGGGATCGTTGCCGGGGGACACCTCGGCGATCAGCCGCAACACGCCCGGGTCGTGGAGGGCGAACGCCGCACCGGAGACGCTTGACGCGAGTTGGGTCTCCACCAATGCCTTGTACAGCCGCCCGGACGAAGGGGCGGTGAGCATTCGTTCCAGCACGTCGACAGAGACATACTCAGGATGGGGGCCGGAGGGCACGTGATACATGGCCCCCACGACGGCCACATCGCCCACGCGGCGGAGGGTGACGGTCCGCTCCCCGTCCTGATACGGCTCTTCGGTATACGTCTGCGGCAGTTCGCGGTCCGGCTTGGGGAGGGAGCCGAAGTACTGCTCGGCGAGACCGAGCGCCTTCACCGGATCAAAGCTGCCGGCGATGACGAGCATCGCGTTGTCCGGCTGGTAGTACTTCTTATAGAAACGGCGCAGCGACTCGATCGGCACGCGTTCGATATCGGCCCGGTTGCCGATGGTCGACTTGCCATAGTTGTGCCACTCGTAAGCGGTGCTCATCATCTTTTGAAGCAGAATGCGGGACGGGCTGTTCTCACCCCGCTCGAACTCGTTCCGCACGACGGTCATCTCGGAGTCGAGGTCTTCCTTCCGCACGAAGCTGTTCATCATGCGGTCCGCTTCGAGCCGCAAGGCAGTTTCCAGGTTCTCGTCGCTGGCGGGGACTGTCTCGTAGTAGTTCGTCCGGTCGAGCCACGTGGTGCCGTTGAACTCGGCCCCCAGGTCCTTGAGCACCTTGGGCACTTTCGGATGATCGGGCGTCCCCTTAAAAAGCATGTGCTCCAACAGGTGGGCCATGCCCGCTTCGCCATAGCCTTCGTGGCGCGAGCCAACGAACACCGTGAGACAGACGGTCACCTGCGGCTTCGAGGGATCGGGAAACAGCAGCACCCGCATGCCGTTGCTCAGTTCGAATTCGGTGATGCCTTCGACCGAGGTGATTTGCCGGGGACCGTCAGCAATCGTTGTAGCGCTGGTCACAAAACACACTCCCATCAACAGCACGAACCAAGTCAGTTTTCCGGTCGTCATTGTTCAATCCTTGTTCTCTCGGAAACAAGCACACTGTTTGGCCACACATTCAGGCTGTTTCGCCACACATTCAAATGTGTGGCGAAACAGCCCTACGCCGCCCGCAGCCGCCGCCACCACGTGCCCCCAGCGGCGACTCCCATGCCGGCCGCCAGTCCGCCGAAGTGGGCTCCGTGGGCGATGGGACCAAAAATGCCGGTCGTCGCCAGCAGCAAAAACGCGATCATCATGAACACGAAGTTGGGTGACAAGGCCAACCCGGATTCCGGCTCCATCGACCCCTTGATCCACATGTAGCCGAACACGCCCGACACGACGCCGGACATCCCGCCAAACGCCGGCCCCTTGAAGTACAATTGGGCCAGATTTCCCACAATGGCGGTGACGAGAAACAGCCCGAACATGACCCGGCTGCCCCGGATTCGCTCGGTCATGCTCCCCAACAGCACCAGCATGTACATGTCCATCAGCAGATGGGGAAACCCGAAGTGCAAAAACGCGGGCGTCACCAGCCGCCAGACTTGTCCGTCCGCCACACCCGGCAGTTGTTTGTAATTCGCCGGATAGCTGACCATCTCACCGCTCTGCTTCATCCCGGAGACGATGGGGATTTGGCCGTCAAACGCCTCCAGGTTCGTCCCCATGTCCGTCCCCAGCGTGACGACCACGCTGAGAATCACCAGTGCGAACGTGACCGGGAACTGCCGGACTAGCGGCCGGTTCCACGTTTTCGTCAGATTGACCTGCTTCTTCTGCGCGGCGATCGCTTTCCGGACTTTTTCGTGCCGAATCCGGTCCGCCTCGACGACCGCCTGCACGTATTTCTGATCGTGGGGGTCATCGAGGTAGCGCTGCAGTCTGTCCCGGGACGAATCGATCTTTTCTTCGTCATAAACCCAGACAGCCCACTTATCGCCCGCCGCATCAACCTGCGACTGGATTTGCTCGGTGAGCAGATAGTCGCGAAAACGCTCGGCGTCCTCCTTGTTGGCAATCGTGCCGATCCGTCGCATTCGAGTTCAGTATTGAAAGTAGAGTGGAGGAGTGGAAAGGGGTGGAGTGGTGAGAGTCCCAAGCCCACGGGCTGCGGCCCGAGGGCAGCGGCGGCTCGCCCGCCCCGCAGGGTATCGACCGGCGGCTCTGCCTCACAAGGGTGATGCCCCGATAGCCTCTCACGCATGTTAGACGCCAAAGGGTCGCTGGGGCGCGGACGAGTATTGATGAAGTCACGCGGCCCGGATGCACAGCCGACCTGCGTGAGCCAAAAGTCATCCACGGCCCCAGTCGAACGGCTCACGCACCTGGGGCTGTGACGCTCGTTGGTTGTGCGAACCGATGAGGCAATTCCAGGCCTGCAGTTCGTCCCACCCTGGAAGAACGCCCCAGCCACCCTTCTGCGCGACATCAGGTGTGTAACTCGACGGGTGGCTTCTATGAAAGCCCGTTGCGGGTCAAGTGTGATTCATGGTGAAAATTGGGAAGTTGTGAGTTGAACTGGGATGCCCATTCTTCGATGCGAGCGTTCGGCGCAAGGCCGTCGCCCAAGGGGGTGTTTCGAAAGAGATCGGCTGCCCCCTCTGGGGACGAGCGAACATCTCAGCAAATGAGATGCGGGCCCAAGCCACCCTCGGGCGCGCCGGTCTCACGGGCCACAGTTCCGTTCACAGTCTCCGTTGATGTCTGGTGGGTTGAGCGGTCACGGTCAGGAATGCGAGTTCGTCAAACTCTTGTGATGCCGGTCGTCGCGCAATCGCATCTTGCATCGCCGCCGCTGTTTCATCCCACAACGGGGCGACGAGCGATGCGGGTCTTGGGGCGAGGGATTCCAACGGTCCCCGCATCGAAGCCGATGGCCGATTGCGGAAGCGATGCAGCGTCCGTGTTTCCCATGCCAGCGTTGATGCCCAGTAGGATCATGGCTTTCATCCCGCTGCGCCTGCGCGGTCCAGCATTCGGCGAGTTTCCTCAGCGTCGAACAGATTCTTGCCCTGCTCAGCCTTCGCCGCCCTCGCAGCGCGTTTTGACGCCGCCTTGAAACCCGGTCCGAATCTTGGCAAGGTGCCGATCAACTCACTCTCGTACGCCCAGCGGAAGATCATTCGGGTCACGGTTACCGTTTTCGCCAACCGTCCAGCAGCGTACTTCGCCGCCAGCTTGTGCTCGAACTCAGCGAAGTCAGCCGGCCTCGGTTGTTCCGGGCCGACGGACCGTCCGAAATGGGCCACCATCTGCTTTCCGATCCAGCAGTAATCCCGGAACGACACGGGCGTAAGGTCTCCCGCCGACGATCAGCCTCCGCGAGGTAGGCATTGATGATGCCGGCCATTGTTGCGTCGCCCTTGGGGCGCAGGGGGCGACCCGCCAGCAAGTCATCCTTGCGGTCAAGCCAGAGCAACAGAGCGGCTTCGCCTTTCGGGTCGTCTGCGACTTTCCCGAAGTAGCCGAACTGGCCGCGAACCGACTTCGCCCAGCGTCCAGACTCATGCGGAATC
This sequence comes from Planctomycetaceae bacterium, assembly GCA_029259845.1. Classification (GTDB taxonomy): domain Bacteria; phylum Planctomycetota; class Planctomycetia; order Planctomycetales; family Planctomycetaceae; genus JAHBXU01. The sequence continues at coordinate 15,580 of JAJDEI010000246.1, forward strand.
AGCGGGAAGCCGGGGCGGGTCTTCTTGGCTTTGCGAGCGGGGCGGGAGCGAGTAGACTTGGCCATCGGCATCACCTTGGGGATCAAGACTCAGGTGGGTGTCACTGACACCCGATTGCTTCACCAACCGGGTGTCGTTGTCTCTGACTGACAGCCTGACGGGTGTCAAAAAGGGTGCCAAGATGCCAGAAAACGAGACGGGAGTCGCAAAAAACCTTAAAAAACAGACACCGGGGCCGTAGCTCAGCTGGGAGAGCGCTGCGTTCGCAATGCAGAGGTCGAGGGTTCGAGTCCCTTCGGCTCCACTCCGGAAGATGGCGGATCACCGCAATCTGTCGCAAACCCCTGCAAAGCAGGGGTTTTTTCATTCCGGGCGATCTCCTGTTGCAGGCCGTTGCCGCCGGTTGCGTGCGGTTGCCGCAGCGCATTCTGCAGCGCGCGGGAGAAGTGATCCTCCGTCACCTGCAGGTAATGCTTGGCGGCGATCGCCTCAGTGTTACCGATCCATTGGCAAACGACGTGGATCGGAAAGTCCTCAGCGAGTTCTGTCTCCCGTGTGCTCCGCAGGTTCTGGAAGAGCTTCGGCCAATGTTTGATGCCGGCTCGTGCGATGATGCGGATGAGTTGCGTTCTCAAATTCGCGTTGGTCGATCGGTAGCGCATGATGGCGAATTCCGCTCCTTCCTGAGCCATCTCGAATGCGTCTTCAAAGTGTGGGAGCAATTCCGGGAAGATCGGGATGATCCGAGTGCCTTTGCCGTGGCGCTCTGTCTTCGGTGACGTGATCCGTATTCGTCCGTTCTCCCAATCAATGTCCGACCATTTCAAAGCGAGATGTTCCGACGGACATCGCAGACGCGCATACCGGCTCAGAGCGAAGATGAGCCGCCATTCCGCATCCGGGCAAGCGTTGATGACCCGTTCGGCTTCCTCGCGGGTTACGAAGTAGAACCGTTCTGGATTGGCGGCCGACGTTCCCCTCAGCTCTGCAAACGGGTTTGCATCGATCAGTTCCTGTTTGACCGCGTCGGCCAAGAACTGCTTGGCAAACTTGCACCGCTTGCCGATCGTGCTGTCTGCCAAATCCTGCGCAACGAGTGAGAGTCGCCACTCATCAGCATCGGACCGCGTGATCTGCCGGAGCGGCTTGTCTGCGCCAAAGAAGTCGATCAGGTTTCGGTGCGTGTGCCGCCAAACAACCTGCGTGGAAGGCATCACGTCGATCCGTTTGCGGAAGTATCGGTCGAGGAATTCTCCCAAGATGGCCTTGGCTCTTTCCGGAACCAGGCCCACGCGGGACAGCTTGTCATGCAGCGAAGAATCGAGACGCTGAACCCGTCGTGCTGTTTCCGAGTTGGGAGAGTGTCCCGTGATCAACGCAGCGCTCAGCTCTTCAACTCGGGTCTTAACGGATTCGGCCTGCCTTTGGCTGACTTTGCCCAAGCGGATGGTCTTGCGTTGGCCGTCGCTGCCGATGAACTGAATGACGCGGTGCCCGTTCTTGGTGCGAGAGATGCTCGCCATGAGATGCCCTTCTTGCACAACGCCGGCCGCGCGGGCCACGGGTGCAAGTCCGTGGTGATCCGCGCAACCAGCAAAGGATTGGTGTCACCCTACCGCCGGCTCGCCCGCCGATCCACTCTGGAGACGATCCAGGGCGGCTTCGATGTCCGAGACGCGGTACCGCCGGCTGCCGCCGAGCTTGACGGAGGGGATGGTTCCGTCCTTCGTGAGCGTCGAAAGCGTCCGTTCCGAGATGGACAACGCCCTGGCGGTTTCGCGGGGGGGTGAGTAGCAGCGTGGGAGTCGTGTTTGTGTTCATCGTGTGCTCGCTTGCACGCATTCGTTTTCAGAATCGAGCGGTGGGTTGGTCTTCAGAACTGCACCGCGTTCGGCGCGGGCTGTGGTTGCGGGGGGGCTGGCTGCTGCTGCGGTTGCTCGAACGTCTGCGGGGCGGCGGCCGGCATCGGCGGGGGTGACGATGGGCGATCGCTCATCGCCGGAGCTGGCGAGGCTGCAGGCGGGACGAGCGGTTGC
>JAJDEI010000247.1 GCA_029259845.1 Planctomycetaceae bacterium
GCAACCGCTCGTCCCGCCTGCAGCCTCGCCAGCTCCGGCGATGAGCGATCGCCCATCGTCACCCCCGCCGATGCCGGCCGCCGCCCCGCAGACGTTCGAGCAACCGCAGCAGCAGCCAGCCCCCCCGCAACCACAGCCCGCCGGCCATTCGCTGGTGCAGTTCTGAGAAACACCGATGAAGTCTTACAGCCTCACTGAGATTGCCGAGTCGTTCGGGGTTCACGAGCGGACGGTCCGTGGATGGGTCGACTCGGGCGAGCTGCTGGCGATCAACGCATCCCGGTCGCGGACAAGCCAGAAACCGCGTCTGCGCGTCCTCGATGCGGACCTGCAGGTGTTCCTGGCATCACGGTCCGTCGGGCGCGAAGAGAAGCCCGCCCCTCGCCGGAGGAAGCGGGCCGAATCGGTGAAAGAATTCTTCTGATGTTCATTCGTCATCCGTGTCTATACGGAACCAAAACCGTTGATTGTCCGGAACCGCCGACCAGAAGCGTCCCCACATTTCAGAGATTTCCTCGAACACGATTCGGTGCAACCATTGCTTGTTCCTCTCAAATTCAATCCGTTCGTAGGACAGGTGAGCCAATGCCTTGTCCAGTCGCTCCTTGTTGTCGTTCAGATATTTGCCAACCGGTGGCGTGCTCCAATTCCCACCGACGAAATCAACGGCGAGAACGTCATCATCATACCTCGACGGAGGCTTGGTGAGAAAATCGCGAAGGACACGAACGTGAAGCAAGAAGCACTCAAGCAGAGCGCTTCGTGCCTTCCAGCCATTTCCGCCGGTGCCTAGACCGTATTCCTCGTGTTGAGTTTCTGATTCAGTGGTGGGAATAATGGAGTCGTCCTCTGCACCGCTAGATAGAGCCAGTTCGAACGGGAGCAGTTGTCGATACGCCCAGTTCAGCAAATCCCATTCGTACCCGATCCGAGGTGCGATCTCTTCACGCTTCTTATCGTCGATCTTTCTCATCAGAGTCGCCTCACTTCTTGTTACCAAATAACCACCGGTGTACTGTGTCTGTCACCGCCCGCAATCGCTCATCACTGATCTGCTCCCGATACTGGCCCGCCATCGTCGCGTCGACATGTCCCATGATGGCGTTGACCGCCACCTGATCCCGCGACTCCCCGCCGATCGTCTCAAACACGTGCCGCAGAGTGTAGAACCCCAGCCCGCGACGGCCGTTGATCTTGAGAGACTTGAGTAGCCTCCGGAACCGTTGCGAAAGCGGGTCGCAGATGACAATCGTGTCCGCTCCCTGTTTCCGCTGAGACCGAACCCATCGCTGGCCGGTCCGCGTCAGGAAGCATAGATCATCATCGTCGGCACTGGCCGCGATCGGCCGCTCATCGATGGCCGTTCGCAACGCGGCAACTGTTTCTGGCCACAATGGGGCGCGGCGAAATATCTCCGTCTTGGGACGAGGGAATTCGATCCATCCGGCATCCAAGTCGACAGCCGATGCCGGCAAGCTGGCAACATCGGTGTTACCGAACCCGCAGTTGATCCCCAGTAACGTCATCGCACGAATGACGAGATCGGACGCATCCAAAATGCGGCGAACTTCCTCCGCTTCAAACATCCGAGGTCCGGCGTCGTTACGAGACCTGCGAAGGGCCTTCGCCGATGGACGATCGAACGACTGGCCGTAACGGACCGGGGCATCAATCAGGCCCTGATCGAAGGCGAACTTGAGAATCATCCGCACGCGGGTGATTTCGTTCCGCATTGCGACCGGCCCGAATCGTTCAGACATCGTCGACCGGAGCCGCTCAAAGTCATCGGGGCGAAGGTCATCGACTCGGCGATCCTTGCGGAGGAACCCGATCAGCATCTCACACGAACGGAAGTAGTCTCGGAACGTCCGTTCGGTCAGTTCCCCGGCGTTCAGCTTGCTCGCTTTGCTCGTCAGGAAAGCGTTGACGAGGTCCCGAACTGTGACACCCGCGCGGGTGTCAGACGGTGGGGGAGTGCGGCCCTCCGAGAGATACGGCCATTCCCGGTTGAAGCGATCAAGGGCGGCCTGGGGATCATCCCACTTCCCGAAGTAGTGCAGCTTGCCCCGGATTTTTTTGGCCCACCGGCCGGTGGCATGGGGGAAGAGCGGAAACCCGGCATACGGCTTGTCCGGCTTCTGTTTGCTGCGGGAAACTCGCGTGGTAGAATCGCTCACGGCATCACCTCTGCTTCAAGAATCGGGTGGTGTCACCGACACCCGCAGGCCATCATCCTGTGGGTGTCTTCGTTCAGGCCCAGAGTACAGAGGTGTCACAACGGGTGTCAAACGAAAAAAACGATTGACGTAAACTGTTTCTGCCCCCGTAGCTCAGTCGGATAGAGCATCGGTTTCCTAAACCGAAGGTCGCAGGTTCGAATCCTGCCGGGGGTGCTTCTGACATTAAGCGACACCGGTGGTCCTTTCGCGACAACTCCTGACGATTCATCGGTTTCGGGCGACTCTTCTGAGTCGCCCGCTTTTGTTCCGTGGTTGCCATCAACTGACACCGAATGCCGATTTGTGCCATCTTGAGACTCCGGCGCACTCCCAGAGTCCCGGCAGTCGCCGCACCGCCTCCGATTTTTCGGCGAGGTCGGTATGCGTGTAGACGTTCATCGTGAGCCGGATGTCGGGATGACGGGCGAGCGTTTGGGCGGTCTTCGGTGAGACGCCGGCCCGCCCCAGATTGGTGATGAACGTGTGCCGATTGGCGTGGAAGTCGGCATACCGCCCCTGGCTGTCACAGTAGACCAGGAAGTCCGACTTTTCGCGATCAGACCGCTCGACCTCCGTCTGAGCCGCTTCGGTCCAGTCGTTCCGGGCCGATTGCAGGTCAAACCGCATCATTTTCGCGGTCTTGCGCTCGGTTCCCCCGGGAACCTTGCCTGAGACTGGAAACATCAAGTCGTCTCGTTGGAGATCCGTTTTGCCGACCAGCCAGGATTTGACGCGATCCAGAACATCGGGACGGATAACTTGTGTGTCGGTCCGCTTACGCTTGCGGTAGACCGCCTGCACGGTGACGGTCGGCGGTTCACCGTCGAAGTCGAACGACCGCCGCGTCAGGCTTCCGATCTCTCCTTTACGGTAGCCGGTCCAGGCGGACAGGATGTACGTCATGGCGCGATCCGGTCCGGGGATGCTCTCGATGACTGAGCCGAACTCTGCGGCGGTGACCAACTGCGCAAACTCTGCCGCGAGCAGCGCCCGGCGATCGTGTCGGCGGTCCGTCTGCATATTCAACATCGGCACGTCCGCCAACGAATCAGCGTCCGCGCGCTTGGTGCGGACAAGCCAGCGACAGAATTGCTCCGCAGCGCGCAGGGAGTGGTTGCTGGTTTGCTTGCTCACCCCTTCCGCGCGGAGCACCCCCAGGGAATCTTCGACTTCGGAGGATTCAATGTCTCCAATCTTCGTGACTCCGCAGCCATCGAAGATGCGGCGGACTTTGGTCGTCACCTCGTAGACCTGTTTTTCACTCACGTCGCGATTCCACAGATGGGTTTCAAAGTCGTCGATGTGTTTGGCAAGCGGCGTCTTACGGTCACTTTCCACGACCGGCTCTTTGAGCCCGTCTCGGATCAGGCGGGCCTGTTCCTCCAGTTTGGCTGCGAACCGCTCCGTTTCGGCTTTGTCGGTGAATCCCCTGCGTGTCCGTCGCTTACCGGAGTGATCGTTATAGCCGATGTACCAACAGCCTCGTTTCTTGCCCTTGTCTTGAGCCCGCTTATAAATGGCGGCCATTGAGGTGCCTTGCTGTTGGGGATGATTGTTCGGGACAGATTGACTGAAGGGAGTTGTGCTAGGTTGTTCCGTCCGGTGGGGGACACCCCTCGGCGATCCACCGATGAAGTTCATCCACCCGCTAGCGGGTGTTTCCGCCGACTCGCACCGGTTCGATCAGCTTTCCGGCACTGAGCAAACGCCACATCGTTCGGGGTGAGACATCGAGCATCCTTGCCACGCTATCGGCTCCGACCAGGAGTGACGGTTCGTGCTCATTCGCCGTCAGCGAAATGATTTCAGGATTGTTGTTCATGCGTTGCTCCTACGTCCGCCGGGGCGTGACGTCGATCCCACCAGGGGCAGGTCGCCCGCACCGTGTGAACGAAACGGAAACCGCACCGCGGGCACTGTAAAGGCCGCACGGCCGCGAAGGCCTTGGCAGCGCGGGCAAAGCCGATCCCATCGTATGATCGTCCGGCTCATTTGTCCGTACTGCTCAGCAGGTTTTCATGGCCGTGGTCAATCCAGGTGTGCGCTTCGTGAGCGCCTTGGCGACCAGCAGCAGGTCGTCACGGCCAAAACGGCCAGACTCGCGCCAGGATTCGCCGTCCTTATAGAGCCGCACTACCGAGACGGAGTGCCGTTCGCCCGATTTGGTTTGATTTCGCCAGACACTGATCTTGATCAGGCCGTAGTGGATTTCGTGAACCGGTCGTTTCGACATGGGTTTCCTCTTCGGTCGGATTCTGGTTCATGAGCGAACGCCCTCGGCAGGCATGATGCCTGCCGAGGGTCAAAAACCTAGGACTCCAACTACCGATCGTCGTCCTTGAAGAAGTCGTGCTCCCACTCCTCGAACTGAAACGTGTTCGTCAAGCAGCTCGCGATGTTGGAGAGATCCCAACGCAGCTCGCTGTCGACCGAACCGTCGTCCACAAAGAATTTCGCCAGGTTTCGAATCAACATCGGCATAAAGCGGAGATCGTCCGGTCGAAACTCGGAACCTTGGTCGTGGTTTCGCCGACACGGACGGTGCGATGCACCTCCAAGCTGAAGGTGGACCTCACCCCTTGGTCATGCCGGAGCTGGATTCTCTTGATACAAGCAGTGAACGGGCCGGCTTCGACTCGCTTAAACGTCGATTCCGACATCCGTTTCATCAGCCCACTTGCATGGACCGGCTGCTCTGTGTTTTCCTGTTTCATAGGAGTTCATCTCCAGATTCTTACGGCCACATGCGGAAATGCCTTGCGGGGCCCGCATGTGGCTATTCGTTTGCCCCCTGCTCACGCTTTCGCATCAGCATGCGCCAAGACGAAGACCAGATCTCTGGAAGAGGTCGGCCTCCCTGTCGAATCCACGATTTCCTCACATACGCAACGCCACAACTTCCAACAACACGATGGTCGTTTTCGGTTGTGTGTGGGCAAGGTGGGGTGCTTCAGGTTTCGTGGACAGCCTTGTCTCTTGTTTCGGCCTCGTCAGTAGAATCTATGGGTTCGTTGGGGCTTGGGGAGTTTTTCGAGCTGGTGATACAGGGCGATTTCGATGGTTTCGTAGGATTTGAAACCGTCGGCCTTTTTCATCGCGAGCTGGGCTTTGTTGTTCAGGCCCTCGACAGAACCGCTGC
>JAJDEI010000248.1 GCA_029259845.1 Planctomycetaceae bacterium
TTCACTTTGGAGAAGACCGACCGGGACAAGCTCAATGGTAACCCGAAGCGTAAGCGAGGAAGCGAACGTGACTTAGCGATTCGTCCCTCGCTTACGCTTCGGGTTACGAGGTTGCCCAGCTTCAATCTTTGAACGGCCCTCCTGGGTCAGGCACGCGAATTGACCGTCAGTCGCCCACGGCATACGATCGCGTGGTCAGTGAATGAACTCACCCAGTGCGTGACCGACTCCACGTCGCCGACGTCGCGCCACCAATGTGAACAAGCCCTTGTCCCGGAAACTGATCATCGATGCCGATCCGGGGATCGGTGATGCCTTGGCCATCGCTCTGGCGTTACTCGACCCGGAATTCGACGTCATCGGCATCACAGCCGCTGCCGGCTGCACGTCTGGGGAAAACGCGTCCCGTAACGTGCATGCCATCGTCGGCATGCTCGACCCGCCGAAGTGGCCTCGCATGGGGTGGACTGAGGGACCCTGCACCGCGTCGGCTCTGCCCGGCGCCCCGCAGGCGCAGGTTCTGAACGGACGGACCGGACTCGGCGATTTTGAGAGTCCCGTCGCAGAGCCGCACCAGAAACATGACTCGGCCAAGGTCCTGGCCGACCTCGTGCGGGCCCATCCGCACGAATTGACGCTGCTGACGTTGGGCCCGTTGACCAATCTTGAACTCGCTCAGGAACGGCACCCCACGTTCTTTTCGGATCTCAAGGAATTGGTCATCCTGGGCGGGACAATCGCCCACAGCGGGGATGTCACCGCGGCGGCTGAGTTCAACATTTTCGCCGCGCCCGAGGCGGCGCGATCCGTTCTGAACTCCCCTGCCGCCAAGACGTTGGTTCCCCGGGATGTGACGGCTCCGGTTGTCCTCACGTACGCCCAGCGCGACCGGCTTGCGATCGGTCAGCATCCGCGGCTCGGCACCCTGATGCAACAGACGCTGCCGTTTGCATTCCGGGCGCACCACGAACATCTGGGCATCGAAGGCTTTCCGCTTGCTGAGGTCGTGGCGCTCGCGGCCATCGGCGATCCGCGGCTGTTCGAACGACAGCCGATGGCCGTCGACGTCGAAACGCAGGGCGAGTTGACACGCGGGATGACCGTTTCCGACCGCCGCCGCCAATCGCCGCGACAACCGAACGTCGACGTCCTCACCGAAGTCGACCCCCAGAGCGTCCTCGACTTTTTCGCACGCAGCCTGCGTCGTTCGATCAACTGACCGCAGGCGGTAACCGTCCATCGCACCAGCGGCAGCAGCGCCCTGCAAGTCTTCTGGTTGCTCAGACGGCCCACGAAGTGCGACTCTTCGCCGATGACACGCAGCAATGATGCTCCCCGGTTGGGACTTCTTCGAACCGGCACGCCAACACCCGGTCTATCGAGTCAGAAAGGACGTGGGGGCTCGACTTCAGCGCCTAATATCTACAACGTTTCACGAAATCATGAGACACCGGGTGTTTGCATCGAGACACTTACAACCTCTCCGGGCTCTGCGGCGGGGCCGCCCAGGGGTCGGCCGCTGCCGATGGACAAATCCGTTGCGTCGGGCGAAGGTTGATCTTCCGTTTCAGGCGGACGAACAGGTGCAAGCGCCCCCATCCGACAGCGCCGGAAGGGCCGTCTCCGCACGGCTGCTATGTTCGGACTGACGTGCAGACTTTCCTGCCAAGACACATGAGGCCCGTTGATAGTCTCGGCTTTGTCGACGGTCGTTCCCGATATGTGATCGGGAGAGGACGGACCGATTGGGGTGTCGAGGGGAACGACGACTGTGACTGCAAACTTGAGGACTACCACGTGAGTGACTCACACCTGTCTGTTCGTCACCTGTTGCGACAAATGGAAGACCGCCGAACCGACCGATCACGAGGGTTACAACTTCCGAAATGGTTGCAGGCGTTCATCGGCGCGGCCGCGGAATACCTGGAACCGGAGTCGGACGAGGCCCGTGCCGGTTATGTCTGTTCGTGCACGGATGACGGCTGGAAGGTCACCCTCTTCCTCGGTATGACCGAGACCGTGGGAGGTGCTGACGACGGCGCACATCTGCCAACCGGGTTTCGGGCCGACGTCGAGGCGATCCGCGACTGCTTCGACCGGGTGGACCATGTCATCTGGGAGGGAGCGCCCTCAGGAAGCGACAGCAACCCTATGGGCGTGGACCGGGCAGCGATCATCATTGACGGGATTCTCCAGGGACAACCGCTGCAGTTGGAATTGGCCCTGCGTCCCCCCAACGGCATCGGCCCGGGACTCCTGATGGACGCAGACGGGCACTGCACGCCGACGGAATGAAGCTCACTCGCCGGAACCGGCAAGGACCTGCACGCATCGATTTCGATGGCCTGTCCACGCCGATCACCGCGGAATCAATCACCGAGGAACATGCGAAGATAGCTCTCGTATCGCAGGCGAGAGACGTCTCCGGCAGCGACAGCCTCTTTGATGCGGCACCCGGTTTCGTGGGTGTGTGTGCAGTCGGCGAAATGGCAGTCGGCGACGAACGGAGGGAATTCGACAAAGAAGGCCTCCAATTCCTCCCGCGCAACACCCCATAGCTCCATCTGCCGCACACCGGGTGTGTCGACGATCCACCCGGCCTGTTCCAGCGGGATAAGCTCGGCCACTCGGGTTGTATGGCGGCCTTTCCCGCTATCGTCACTCACATGGCTGGTTCGCAAGCCGAGGCCCGGCTGGACCGCGTTGAGCAACGACGATTTGCCCACGCCGCTTTGGCCGCCGACCACAGTCTCCTGCCCCAGCAGTTTCTCGCGCAACTGACCGATCCCCGTTCCGTGGGTGGCGGCGGTCAGGATCACGTCATAGCCGAGGCCCGCATACAGCGCGGCAACCGGTTGCAGGTCCGCAGCATCGACGAGATCCACTTTGTTGATACAGATGATCGGACGAACTCCCCCTTTCGCTGCGCTGACGAGGAACCGGTCGATGAGGGCCGGCTTGAGCGGTGGGGAAGCCGCAGATGCAACAATCAACAGTTGGTCGATATTGGCAGCGATGACATGCTCGAATCGTCCGCTGCCTCGGGAGAACACCGTTTGGCGGGCCTCGACCCGTTCGATCACCCCGACATCCTTGCCGGTGATTCGAAAAATGACACGGTCGCCCGCCACGACAGCACATCTCGACTCGCGGAGCATCGTCCGGATCACCCTTCGCACGCTGCAGAGGAAAACCCGCCCCTCGTCGGTCTGGACATCGCACCGATTGGAGCCGATCGCTCTCAGCACGTGCCCCGCCTGGCATGCGGTTTCGTCGATATTCCGTTGGGCGATGTCTCCCTCGCTACCGCCATCGACTCCCATGACCGTGCGATACCGTGTGAGCTGCCCTTTGCCGCTGATCCTCTCGGACTGCGAGTCCTGCTCCGGACCAGATTCGTCAAGCGAATCGTGAGTCAGATTCTGCGAACGAACTCGCTTCCCCCGGTTTTTCCGGAAGGCCACACGAATCTTTTTCGGACGCTTTTTCGCCATTCGGTCTCAGCGATGCGGCTCGCGCCGGCATCGTCGGTTTGTTCCGGCTGCTACCGGGAACACGGGGAGGGGGAATACTTCAACTGTCTGAAGGGAAGCGAGACGCAACCTGTTCCCAAACTCCGCTTGGGAACACATGCCCGGCGCAGCTCTGCGTTTTGAGGTGCGAAACGGAGTTTCGCGAAAATGCGTTCCCCAATAGGGCTTCAGTCGTTCCCAGTTTGGCTATCAAGTAGCGTGTAACGCAAGCCGTTTACGCCAAAGGCGTTCGACAGCACAGCCCAGGGTCGCGAGCGAAGTGAGCGCACCCTGGGCGTCCAACGAACGATTCCACAACCCTGAAAGCGTTGAACAATCGCCAACTTACCGGAAAGCGTCGCACGTTCCTGTTGTGGAACCGTTTCAGGGTTCGAGCTGCTGTCGTCCCCGGTTTGCCAGGGTGGCGCGGCGATGCCGCTGACCCTGGGCTGTATTAGGAAACGCCTTCGGCGTACTTGCGTCACGAAAATTATTCGTCGTTGTCTGAACGGGGGGCAACTGCGTTCGGGAACGAACCGGACCGGCACACTCCGGAAGCACGCCTGCGATTCAGTCGCGATCATCCTCGTCCGTGAGCCAGTCGCTCACCTCCTGTTCGACCGCATTGCCGCTCACCACTCCGCGTGAGGATCCGTCGGACTTCGCGTGGCGGGGACGACGCCGCTCCGGCCGCTGCGACAACCCGGCTTTTTCCAACAGGCTCAGTGCGAACGGATCCTCTTCCATCGGAGGCGGTTCATCTCCCTCGGGATGATAAACCAGTTCGTACCGATGTTTGGCAATGGAAACTTCGTCACCGGGCAGCACCCATTTCTGGTCGCAACGCACGCCGTTGACCTTGATGCCGTTGCGGCTGTTGAGGTCACGCAAGTGCCAATACCCGTTGATCAATTCAAACTGACAATGATGCGACGAGACGTTCGGAAACCGCAGCGAGATGTCACACGTGCGGCGGCGCCCCACAAGTAGCGTCGTTCTCAGAAGCGGAATCGGGTCTCCGCCGCCGCAGGGAATCAAATCACCGAATGTTGTCCGCTGTTGCATCAAGACTGTTCCATCAAGGCAATCCAGACATGTCAATCGGCCCTGCGTCGTTCGTGTCACCCGCCAAATCGTCGCAACCGCGCACCCGGCCCCACTGGGAACTCCTTTCCTTTTTTGCGTCGCTCCCTCCCGCCACACGGGCGGAGGAGCCGGTCGCACGCACATCCCTGTTCTGTCGAAGTCTGCAACAGCTCTATCATAATCTACATGCCAATGAAACGATCGTCAAATTTCCGGGTGGCGGAACAGGCCGCGGAACAACGGTCCATGTCGGAAAGCCGGGATGGCTCTGCCGGTCATGACAAGTGGCGCTGTCGCTCGCCGTCGTTCACGGACGGCCTGCCGCCAAGCCCCCTCCGTTGCGTTTCCGCAACATGGCCACTGGGTTTGTCACGGGAAATCGCTTAGAATCTCAACAGGAGTGGGCCGAGCGGTCGCTGCGGGGGATCTTCGGATTCCCTCGTGGAGGAAAGTCCGGGCTCCACAGGACACGGTGGTGGGTAACGCCCACCGTCCGAGAGGATCGGGAAAGTGCCACAGAGAACAGACCGCCGATGGCCGGCTGTCGAGCTCGCAACAGAGTGATTCGTCACTCTTGGGCAGACCGCCGGCACAGGTAAGGGTGAAACGGTGCGGTAAGAGCGCACCGCGGGTCCTGGTGACAGGCCCGGCACGGCAAACCCCACCGGGAGCAAGACCGAGCAGGAGGGAGGAGCTGTCCGTTCCACTTGACCTCCGGGTAGGTCGCGCCGAGGCGGCGAGCAATCGTCGTCCCAGAGAAATGACCGTTCTCGACAAAACCCGGCTTACAGGCCCACTCCTGGGAAATGACATTGCAAATTGAGAATGAGAAATTGCAAATTGGTGATCGCCGCGTCACAGCACCCGATCCGTCAATTGGCCATTTGCATTTCGCAATTTGCATTTCGCAATTTGCAATACATCAGAAAACGAAACATGCTGATGATGACTCGCACTGCCTTGCTCGTGACGACTCTCGTCGTAACGTTTTCCATTGGCTTTCTCAAACCCGCCCCTGCGGACGACGGCACCTACGACGTCGTCGTCTACGGCGGATCCTCGGCCGGCGTGATGGCGGCCGTCCAGGCGGCAAGGATGGGCAAGTCGGTCGTCGTCGTGGCTCCCGAGAAACATCTCGGCGGACTGTCTGTCTCAGGGCTCGGCTGGACCGACAGCGGTCGTAAGGAGGTTATCGGCGGACTCGCGCGAGAATTCTACCAACGCATCAAACAGCACTACGACCAGCCGGAGAGCTGGCGTCAACAGCGACCGGAGGATTACTCCCGCTATCAGCCCGGCAGCGACGCGATGTGGGTGTTTGAGCCCCATGTCGCCGAGCAGGCCTTCGAGCGGTTCATCGCCGAGCATCACATCCCCGTGCACCGCAACGCCCGTCTCGACCGGGAACAGGGCGTCGTCAAACAGGGGACGCGCGTCACGTCCCTGACAACACTGGAGGGCGAGACATTCCGCGGGCGGATGTTTATCGACGCAACCTACGAGGGGGACCTGATGGCAGCCGCCGGTGTCTCCTACACCGTCGGCCGTGAATCCAACGCCCAATACGGCGAGACACTTAACGGCGTCCAGACACGACGGGCCGCAAGCCATCAATTCGAGTTTCCGATCGACCCCTACGTCACGCCGGGCGATCCGGCGAGCGGGTTGCTGCCGCGCATTCATCCCGGCGGTCCCGGTGAGGAAGGCGCGACCGACCAGCGTGTGCAGGCGTACTGTTTCCGCCTCTGCCTGACGGATGCTCCCGAGAACCGTGTGCCGTTTCCCAAGCCGGAGGGTTACGACGCGCAGGAGTACGAGCTGTTGGCCCGGTATCTTCGGGCGGGCTGGCGGGCCGCTTTCCGGAAGTTCGATCCGGCCCCCAACCGCAAGACGGACACCAACAACCACGGGGCGTTTTCGACTGACAACATCGGGAGGAACTACGACTACCCGGAGGCAAGCTACGACCGCCGCCGCGAGATCATCGCCGAGCACGAGCAATACGAGAAAGGCCTGATGTACTTTCTCGCCAACGACCCGGCGGTGCCGGCGGACGTGCGCGAGATCATGGGCCGTTGGGGGCTTTCCCGGGACGAGTTCGTCGAGACGGGCCACTGGCCGCACCAGATTTACGTACGGGAAGCGCGACGCATGGTCTCCGAGACCGTGCATACCGAACACGACTGCCGCCGCCGCAGACCATGCCCGGACCCTATCGGCATCGGGTCGTACAACATGGACTCACACAACGTCCAACGATACGTCGATGAGCAGGGTCACGTGCGAAATGAGGGGGACATCCAGGTGAGCCCGCGCGGGCCTTATCTCATCGCCTACGGCACCATCATCCCCAGGGCGGAGGAGTGCACGAACCTGCTCGTGCCGGTCTGCCTGTCGTCGTCGCATATCGCTTACGGGTCGATTCGCATGGAGCCGGTGTTCATGATCCTTGCCCAGGCGGCTGCGACGGCCGCCTGTCAGGCGATTGATGCGGGCACCACCGTGCAACAGGCCGACCGCGCCGCCCTCCACGAACGCCTTGAAGCCGACGGGCAAGTGCTCACCATTCCCCCCGGGTCGATCTCTCCAGAAGGACTCGATCCGTCGGCACTGCCGGGAATCGTGATCGACGATCTCGCAGCGACCCGGACCGGTTCATGGGGGCACAGCAGTTCCGTGGGCGGCTTCATTGCCGAGGGATACCTGCACGACGGCAACTCGGGACGGGGGACCAAGCGGATTCGCTTCGCAGCGCGTGTGCCCAAGTCCAGCCGCTACGAAGTCCGTCTCGCCTACACGGCGAACCCCAACCGGGCGACGAATGTTCCCGTCACCATCGAACATGCCGCCGGCCGTTCGCGGCAGAAGGTCGACCAGAAACAACAGCCGCCGATCGATAAGATGTGGGTGTCGCTGGGGACGTACGAGTTCTCTGCAAAGACCGCTGCGGCCATCATCATCTCAAACGAAGATGCCGACGGCTACGTCATCGCCGACGCCGTGCAACTGCTCCCAGAATTTCCGCAATGACGAGAGTTGGAGTTCAAGCTTTAGCTTGCCTGCGCAGCCTAAAGGCTGAACTCCAACTCTCGTCATTGCGAGCGCGCCAGCGTCAGTCCTCGCCGCCGACCTCGATGTTGATCGAAGTTTGCAGCAGTCGGGTCTCGTGCCGGTGATAGGCATGCAAGGCGGTCATCCACTCGCGCAAATCGTACCGCAGCCGGCTGGCGATCTCTTCGAACGGCGAACGGCTGACAAGCCGGTCGCGAAGTTCTTCCAGCCAGACACACAGCCGCACGTATTCGCTCCGCAACCGTTCGACCTGCGGCTCCCAATGCGGATGGGTGGACAGCACATCCTCCAAGAAACCGTCCTGCGACTTCAACGCAAGCTCTTGGGGCAGCGCTTCCAGCAAGGCATCCAGAACAGCCACTAACCACCGGGACGTCTGGTCGCCCGGCTCTTCTTCCAGCAAGTCCCGCAGGTCGCCCAGGAGGATGTATTCGAGGGCAGCGAAATCCGCGAGCGTCCGGCCAGATGGGGGGGGGAGTCCGTTCATTGTGCTTATCTCCAGAAGCCCACTCAATGAGGCGGAGCCGACGTCCGGAACGGGTTGACGACCGCGCCGCGAGAAGTGACGGCCCAACCAACCTCCGGCTCCCCAGGCATGTCGAGCAAGAGCCCCCGGGAACCGTGCGTTCGAGCCATCCCTCAGACTACCGATCCCAGCCCGAAATTTCAAATCAATTTGGGAACCGGACGGCACGCACCAACAATAACCCATGTGCGCAAAACAGGTTACAAGTTTCCGCACTCCGCCACACCAGACGTAAGCGTTCACCGCGTGGGGGGTCAGGCACCATTTTCGGCGGGAAGCGGTCTCCGACTCAAAGGACGTGATGGCCGAAAATGGTGCCTGACCCCGAATCTTCCGCGCAAAAGTCGCCCGACCTGTGAACGGTTACCACCAGACTGCTGCGTCGGCCCCGGCCACGGCTCATGCAGCCACTCAAACGGCGGGCCGGGAATCCAGTTCCCCCCGGTCGGCGATCGCTTGGGCGATTTGCTCCATCACCGACATGCTCAGCGTGAGCCGCATGGCGGCGGCGGTCTCCGCGATCTGCTCCGGACGCTTCGCTCCGCAGAGGGCAGCGGTGATGCCGGGCTGTCGGATCGTCCAGGCGATGACCAGTTGCGCCACGCTGCACGGGATTTCCTCGGCCAGTGGCCGCAGGCGATCAACGAAGTCGTGAGTCTTCGCCCACTGCTCCCCCTGAAAGATCGGGTACTTCTGCCGGCCGTCGCGCGGGTTCCATTGGTGGTCCCGGCGCAACTTGCCCGCGAGGAATCCCTTCATCAGCGGCCAATAGACGACAGCCGCCACATCGTGGGCGCGGCACCACGGCAATCGGTCGGCCTCGATCTCCCGCTGGAGCATGTTGTAATGCGGCTGTAAGGCACGAATGGGACAGACTGCCTGGAACTCATCCAACAGATCGGTCGTGTGGAAGTTCGACACGCCCACCGCCCGCACGAGCCCCGCATCGAGCAATTCCCGCAGAGCACCGGCCGATTCGCTGACCGGCGTATCGCGGTCAGGTGCGTGCAGGTAGTACAGGTCGATGCGGTCCGTCCCCAGCCGCCGCAGGCTCTGTTCGCACTCTCGGCGAATGGTCGCGGGCCGCCCATCGGTGACCTGCTTGCCTTGCTCCCAGTGGATGCCGCACTTGGATGCAATGACGATTTCGTCGCGGTGAGAACCAAGTGCGCGGCCGATCATCCGCTCGCTCTCGCCGTCGTAGCCGTAGCAGTACGCCGTGTCGAAGAAGTTGACCCGCGCGTCAAACGCCGCCCGCAAGGTCGCCAAGCTGTGCGCCTCGGTGACGCCAACGCTGGTAATCCCGGCGATCGGCCAGCAGCCCATCGCAACCGGAGCCACCTGGAGTTTGGACTGCCCGAGCCTTCTGAGCATGGCCGCAATCAGTTCTCGTACTTGCGCGTGCCCTGGGGGATTGGCTTGCCGGTGTGATCCTCTTTGCGGCGGAACAGTTCCGACGTCTGGCCGGAGGAAGTGACGGGGCTACGGGTGCCGGGGACGCTTGCATCTCGCGCACCACCTTGCAAGGTGTACGGCATATTCTCTCCCGGCAGAAAAAGCCGTTGCGTCGGCTTGTAACCCATGAAGGCCAAGAAGTCATTCAAGCTAAGGATGCGGACGCCCTGCTGCTGCGCACGTTCGATCAGTTTCGTTTGTTCCTGCTGCATGCGGTCGATCCGCTCGCGATTCGGGTCCCCGGACGGGTACTGGGAGGGGTCGGGAATGTGGCCCAGCACGAGGAACTTGGTGTCCTGCGTGATCACACCGTCCTCGGGACGGCGGTGGCCTTCGTCGTCGATCTCCACAGAGATTTCCGCACCGGCGTGATGGAGCATATTGTGCAGCTGGTCGCGGTCGCTTTGCCCGTCCTGGTCGAAGTCGATGACGCCGGTAAACGCGAATCTCTCGATCAATCCCGCGGACCAGACGGGTGTGTACACTACGTCGCCTTCCGCCATGGGCCGGAACAGGTCCTCTTCCAGGATCCTCGCTTGCGAGAGATGCGGCCCCAGGATGCGCACGACTTCGACACGGCCCTTGATGTCTTCCGGTCCGCGTCCGACGCCGTGATGATCCTGGTCGTAAACACTGAAGGTCACCTGCGGACGAAGACGGTCCGCATCGCCCAGATTGATCCAAACCGTCCGCGAATTGTTGTCCACCCGGCGAATCTCGCCGTCGGCGACTTCAAAGCTTTCTTGATTGAGTTCGTCCAGTTCCGCCTGCAGTTGCGTGTTGAATTTCACCAAGTCGGCAATCTGCTTTTCGTAGACGTCCCGCGTGCGATCCATCTGGTCCTGCAAACTGGCCTTTTCGTTTTGGATGCGGTTGTAGTCGTTTCGCCACTTGGTAATCTCCTCGTCCTTCTTCCGGACGATCTCATCCCGCTCGGTGATGAACTTCTGCAAAGTCGATTCCGAGCCGGACTGCGACTGCTGAATCTGATCGATCTGCTCCTGGTACTGCGCCCGCAGCGCCAACATTTGGTCCTGTTCGGACTGCAGCGACGCCTGAGCGGCCGCCAGTTCCGTATTCAACTGGTCCATGGCCGTCCGCATGGCGGTGAGAGTGGCAGCGACGGTCGGGGCTTGCAGATCGCGGCCATTCTCGGCCAGCAGCGAACCCAACTCGCCCAGCACCGTCCCCGGTGCATCGGGTGCGCCGACCTCGTCCAGCTTAATGTCCAGGGCCTCCTTGAGGGCATCGACGTCGGCCACCAGCTTGGCGATCCCGGACGTGGCGCCACCCAAGTCGCTCTTGGTCGAATCCAGGTCAGCCTGGGCGACCGAAAGGTCTCGGAACGACAGGTAGGTCACGACACCCAGGATCAAGCTCAACATCACAAAAAAGATGAGCGTGAAGTGGACAGCAGTCGGCTTGTCAGACGAGGCCATAGTATTTCCCTGAATATTGTGCGGAATCCGCGCGATCCGCCAGTCTAACGGGTGCGCAGACGGATGTCCTCATCAGTTAAGTCGTTCCGTCGCGGTTCAATCTTCAATAGACTCCCGCGCCATCGCGGGATCGTTACCAAGAGTGTGACCGTCCGCTTCCCCCTAACAGGGGAATGTGCGCAGCCAGGCATGTTTCCGACCATCCTCAAGTCTAAGCACCCCGCAGCGCGAGTCAAGAAATTTCCCGTTCTTCGGCGAAACAGGGGGAAACGGGAATTCCAGCCCCCTGCCCGGCCAACAATTTCATTGACGAACCGGTCTCCCGCCGCCGCACGGACCAATCGGGGCAACCGGCACGACCCCGATCTCCGTTGAAGGCGACCGCCCATCGCACGCCACCACCGTCTGGCAGATGATCCCCGCCCCCTGTGGACCGTGGCCTCAAGCGAACAGTCCTGCGGAATGCGACAAGAATCCGGATCAGTCGGCCGCCCGGTTCAAATCCTGATGGTTGAGGTCCAAGGCTTCGCTGGTCAACCTGCGAAACGGCGAACGTTCGGGCAGCAAGTCCCGGCGTGAGGTGTCCAACTGCGACTGCAGGATGTTTCGTGACTCGCCATGTTTTCCCTGGTAGGCCCGCAGGGCCGCTTTCGCCGCCAGCGACTCGGCCAGATACCGCGGGTTCTCCTTCTCAAAGGAGGCGAGCGTCTTAATGAGCCGCTCCGCCTCGGACCAGCGATGCCGTTCCTTGAGCGTCAGCAGCAAGAGTTGCTCTTGAGCCCGGCGAATCCAAACCCGGTCCGACTGCGGATCCCAGCGATCGATCACCGCCTGAAAGGCGTCCGCATTGTTCGCCAGCAGCATCGCATGGACGTACTGCTCACGTGCCGTGTCGAACCGTTTGATCGATCCGGTCTGCGGTGCCGCCTCGGAATCTCGTGGATCGGCGGGCCGGGTTGCCCAACCGACACCCGCACCTCCGACGGCAGCAAGAAGGAAGATCATGGCCAACAGGACAAAACCCCGTCGACCTGCCGCGCGGCCCGTCGCGACGTGGCGGCCCGCGACCGATTCCAGCGACACGAGCCCCGCCTCGTCGCCACGCCCGCCTCCCCGAACCGTCTTCTGAATGCGCCGAACATCCGCCAGCAATTCCTCTGCGTTCTGATAGCGGTCCTCCGGTTTTTTTTGCAGCATGTGGTCCACAATGGCGGTGAACTCCCGCGGCAGATCGGGCCGCGCATTGCCCAGCGGACGGGCCGGTTCCTGCACATGCTTGACGGCAATGCTCATCGCCGTAGGCCCTTCAAATGGAGGCCGTCCCGTCAACATGTGGTAGCACGTCACGCCGAATGAGTAGATGTCACTCCGTGGATCGACGTGAGCGCCGTGCACCTGCTCGGGACTCATGTAAAGGGGCGTCCCCACCGTCATCCCTTCCTGGGTGATGTCGACCCCTTCGCCGTCGCCGTACAGTTGGGCGAGGCCGAAATCGGCGACCTTCACATCGCCCTTGCGGGTCATCATAATGTTCTCTGGCTTGATGTCCCGATGCACGATGCCCGCATCGCTCGCCGCCTTCAACGCCGAGGCAACCTGCCGCATGACGTGCAGGGCCACCGGCAATTCCAACGGTCCCTTCGTCTTGAGGTATTGCCGCAGCGTCACCCCCTTCACGTACTCCTGGGCGATGTAGTGCTGCCCCCCCTCCTCGCCGACCATGTGCACTTGCACGATGTTCGGATGATTCAGCCCCCCCGCCGAACTCGCCTCCCGTTGAAACCGGGCGACATACTTCTGGTCCTGCATCAGCTCTTGCTTGAGCAGCTTGAGCGCCACCCGCCGCTCCAGCGACGTCTGCTCCGCCAGCCACACCTCCGCCATCCCCCCCTGCCCCAGCTTGCGCAACAGCCGGAATTCACCAAGCGTGCGCGAGGAATCTTCGGTTTGATCGTTGACAGAAGGATCGGTCTGGTCAGGCATCGACTGTCCGGCGAATCATCAATGAAAGAAAAGCTAACGCGGGACGAAGTCGCTGCTGGCTTCATCGGGAGTCAAAGCCAAGACCATCAACACCTCTCGGATTTCATCCTCGCTCAATCCCTGCCCACGCAGCCACATCCACGTCACCGTTCACCGGGCCGCGGCGAACGACTTGGATTTCAGAACCCGCGCGGCCCGCGGCTCCGTGTGCGACGGTTTGTTATCTGGCATTTCGGGAGGACGCCACCGGATACAGGTGTCCGAATCTGAACCCACGGAGTATACTGCTCTTACACGACAGTTTCAGGAGAAAATCATGGTTTCAGAAAAGACAGCCGATGTGGCACGTCGCGCAAAGCAGTTGTACGAAGAGACGCTTCGAGCCAAGTTGGAAGCGACGAACATGAACGACTTTCTGGCGATTGAGCCTGACTCAGGCGATTATTTCTTTGGGAAGACGTTGAGTGAGGCAATACAAGCGTCGCGCGCGGCGCACCCGGATCGCTTGGCGTTCGCGATGCGTGTTGGCCACGATGCAGCCGTAAACATCGGAGTCATGACTCCGTGAATGGGATAGTTGACGAATTCGGTCGCGCTTTGCTGACGTTGACCATTCGCGCGAATCAGAATGCGGAACCGACCGACATTCATGCTTGGATTGACACGCGGGTGGCCCCGGTTGCTCGTCAACCGGGGTCGCGCAGCGATGCGAGGCTGCGCGAACCCGGCGCACACCAAACCAGTGCCTCCCATGCCTTCGGCACCCAGATTGTAAGCAATCTGGGCCACCCGCGTCCGCAGAACAGAGTTATGCGGACTTTTGTGTTTCGGGCCAAGCCCAATCGTCCCAACGGCGGGGAAGACGGGCGTATTGTTCGAACAAACTTCTTGAATTGCCATAGGATTCAAACAACGCCATTGCAGCATCACGGACATTTTGGGCCCAATCGGCTGATGCCTGCGGGTTTTGACCGGATAGGTAGAGATCAGCCCAAACGTCCTCGATGTTGCCGACGCTGTTCGCCACAACGCTGTTTAGAGACGTAGATGTGAAGGTGCCATCGGACAATCCGCGGGCCATGGTCGACGAAGCGACAAGGCATGCCCGAACCGCCGGGTGCGGGTGGGCCCATTTGTATGTATCGAGGGTGCGTGGCGCGGTCGGGTATAGAGCACGAAACAAGACGCCAATCGACATTAAGTATGTTTGCAGAGCAAAGTCCTTTGGTTGCAGTGCGGCGGACAACAGATCACGCAGCATCGCGGCCATTTGATCATGGGTATGAACGGATGAGGTCACGTGGCACGCGAACGCGTCTGCATCACATTCGAGGAATTGTTGAAACGTGGCGTCATCGGGTTTCGCTTTCTGCTGGAATTCCGTAATCGTTGCAACGCGGCCACCATTTCGCGGAATCTCAAGATGCTTACCAACGATATGGCCGATTTCGTGATAGATAAGGAATTCCAAGGCGAGTTCGGCCAACACCTGTGCAAGCGTCATTCGCGTTTGATCGTTTGGGAAGAACAAGCGCGTGTTGCGATCGGCGTCCGAAACATTTTTGAGTAATGGCACTGGCGGAAATCGCCCACCGGGAAGGTTTTCCGGGCGTGCCTCGTTGTTGACGTCGCCGATCGTAGGGAAGAAGGTTGGCGTGCTTAGTAAGCCAAGTATGGTTCCATAAATGTGTTCAAGGGATCCGCGAAAGATGTAGATGCGGTCACGCCCGGAATGATGGGTCGCACACGCATTTAGCGACGCGTCATCAACGATGAGAATTTCGAGCGACCGGTGCTGCCATTCCGGTCGCATATGCTCAATTAACGATCCATGGAGTACACGACCTTTTTCAACGAAGTCGGCGACGATCTCATCGAAGGGCGGTTCGAAGGCTTCTGGATTCAAGGTTGATTCGAACTGTGTATCCATTTGTGACCGCAGTTTACGTGGCGATTGTCCGCAGAACGGTGCGTGTAGCCCGTTGTGGATTGACCGACGCGCAAGCGGCGGGCAATCCACAATCGGGTTGACACGCTTGTTCTGTTGCGTTTCTATCCCCCCAGCAAATGTCGCCAGAGAGGAACTGCAGTTGCGCCTCCACCTGATCCCTGAAGGGTAACCGTTCACACCTCGAACGAGGTTGGGTGAGCAATTCGTCTTTTCACAGATGGCGTTTTCTGCGACATCTCCTCCATGTCGCAGCGACCAACAGGACCGCCGATTTCTGAACAGCAGCTGGCCGGGTTGCCGGCC
>JAJDEI010000249.1 GCA_029259845.1 Planctomycetaceae bacterium
CCCTCCCGTCCTGTTCATCTCCGACCCCGTCCGCCAACACTCACCGAACCCTGTGGGGGAAAGGGGGCCCCCTGCCCACCACGACCCCAGCCAACCATCCCAACCACCTTCAAAGGGCGGATGAAATATCCGGGCTAGCCCTAAGGCCGAGGCTCCCGCCGAGCCGCAAGCGGAGCGGACGGGCCCGGTTGACTGAACGGGATCGCGGGGATCGGCCCCCGCAGGAGAGCGAATGTCCACGTTTGTGGCCGAATCGTCGCGTCGCGGCTCGGCGGGAGCCTCGCCCTCCCGGTGAGACGCGACTTAAGTTTCCGGAGAGACTCTACAATCGCCTGCGTCAATCGTAGGCCTCGGTCTCCAGCCAGTTGGAGCCGGTGGAGACGTCGACGACGATCGGGACATCGAGCGGGAGGGCGGTTTCCATTTCGGTGCGGGCGAGGGTGACGAGGCCGCCGATGGCGGCGACGGGGCATTCGAAGACCAGTTCGTCATGTATTTGCAGCAGCAGCCGCGCGGGAGACTTGTCGGCCCGCAGCCGCACGTCGACGTTGATCATCGCCCGCTTGATCAGGTCGGCGGCTGAGCCTTGAATGACGGTGTTGACGGCGGTTCGCTCCGGCAGGTTGAGGTTGGCATAGCGTTCGGAGCGGATGCCGGTGATCTCGCGGCGGCGACCGAGGATGGTGTTCGCATAGCCGGTGTCGTGGCAGGTGGTGAGCGTTTCGTCGATGAAGCGGGCAACGCCGGCATATTTCGTGAAATAGTCGTCGATGAACGCTTCAGCCGCCTCCTGGTCGATGCCGAGCGAAGCGGCGAGTCCATAGGCAGTTTGTCCGTAGATGACGCCGAAGTTGACCGCCTTGGCGACACGCCGCGTGTCGCTGGTGACCTCCTCCGGAGCGA
Organism: Planctomycetaceae bacterium; assembly: GCA_029259845.1. Classification (GTDB taxonomy): domain Bacteria; phylum Planctomycetota; class Planctomycetia; order Planctomycetales; family Planctomycetaceae; genus JAHBXU01. Next base: position 904 of record JAJDEI010000249.1, read on the forward strand.
CGCCGTACACTTGGGCGGCGACCGAACGATGGATGTCCTCCCCCTCCCGGAACGCCCGCATCAACGCCGGGTCCTGACAAAAATGGGCGAGGATACGGAGTTCGATCTGTGAGTAGTCCATGCAGACGAGCTTCCAGGGGTCGTCGTTCGGTTTCGAGGCGTTGTTGTCCCCTCCCTGACGGTCGGGGCTCTGATTTGGAGTGGGGCTTTGATTTGGGTCGGGACTCTGATGAGCACTGGCGATGAAGGCGCGGCGGATTTGGCGGCCTTCTTCGGTGCGGATGGGGATGTTTTGCAGGTTGGGGTCGCTGGAGGAGAGCCGACCGGTGGCGGCGGACGTTTGGCTGAAAGACGTATGGATGCGGCCGGTCTCCGGGTTGACCATGGTGGGCAGCGCGTCGAGGTATGTCCCCTTGAGTTTAGTGAGTTGCCGGTGCTCGATGATTTTCGCCGGCAGGGGATGCCGGTCGGCGAGCCGTGTGAGCACTTCTTCGTTGGTGCTGGCACCGGTCTTCGTGCGTTTGATGATCGGCAGGCCGAGTTCCTCGAACAGCACGGTCGCCAGTTGCTTGGGGGAGTTGAGATTGAACTCGTGCCCCGCTTCGGCGTAGATCTCGTGCATGAGGGCGTCCAGCCGCCCGGTGAGGGCGTCGCTTTGCCGCTTGAGTTCGGCAACATCGACGGTGATGCCGTTGGATTCCATCTCCGCGAGCACCGGGATCAGCTCCCGCTCGAGGTTCCAATACAGCTCGTCGAGTCCTTCCTGCTTGAGCTTGTCGCCGATGATCTCGGCCAGTTGCCAGGCGATGTCGGCATCCTCGCTCGCATATTCGGCGGCCTGTTCGACATCAACCTCGAACATTTTGAGTTGCTTTTTCCCTTTGCCGATGAGGTCGCTGATCGGGATCATCTGGCGGGAAAGGTAGCGCTTGGCGAGTTCGTCGAGGCTGTGGCTGCGGGCCCCCGCGTCGAGCAGATAGTCGCCGATCATGGGGTCCATGCCGATGCCGGCGAGCCGCACTCCGGCCCGTCGCAGCACGAGCATGTCGTACTTGATGTTCTGGTTGACGACCTCGTGCTGCGGGTCTTCGAGAACGGGCCGCAGCGTCTCCAGAACGGTGGCGGCATCGAGCAAACGGGAGCCGGGGGGACCGGCGACCGGCAGGTAGTAGCCGACGTCCGATTCCCAACAAAAAGCCCAGCCGACGATGTCGGCCCGCAGCGGGTTGATGCTGGTCGTTTCCAGGTCGACGCAGAACCGCGATTGCCGTTTCAGTTCGCCGACGAATTGCTCGAATTGGTCCGGGGTGTCGACCGTTCGCCATTTCCGCTGCGATTCGCGGGCGTCCTTGGTTTGGGAGGCCGATCCCGCGGCTCGCATTTGGTCGGCATAGCGGCGGAAGCCGAAGTCCTCGAACAGCTCGAGCAGCCGCCCGCGGTCCGGCTCGCTGACTCGTGCTTTGTCCCAGTCGTAGTCGATCGGCAGATCAGTGCGGAGCGTCACAAGATCGCGGCTGAGGCGGGCCTGGTCGGCAAATGTTTTGAGGTTCTCGGCCAGCTTCTTCCCCGGTGCCTGGTCCGCGTTGGCAAGGACCGCGTCGAGCGCGCCAAACTTCTCCAGCAGGGCGGACGCCTTTTTGGGGCCGACGAGCGGGACACCGGGCACATTGTCGACGGCGTCTCCGACCAACGACTGGAAATCGATGACTTGGTCGGGCCGGATGCCCCACTGCTCCCTCAGAAACCCTTCGTCCTGGAATTGCCGCTTGCGGATGTTGTAGAGCTGGACGCGCGGCCCGAGCAACTGTCGCAGGTCCTTGTCGTTGCTGACAATGCGGACCTCCATGCCGTCTTCGGCGGCCTGTTTGGCAAGCGTGGCGATGACGTCGTCCGCCTCCCAGCCCGGCGCATGGATGATGGGGATGGCGTAGCCTTCGATGACCTCCAGGATCATGGGGATCTGCGGGCGCAAATCGTCCGGCATTTCGCTGCGGTGGGCCTTGTACTGATCGTAGATGGCGACCCGCTCCTGGTCTTCGGTCGACTCCATCGCACAGATGAGATGCGTCGGCTGCAGCTCTTTGAGCAGATGCTCCAGATCCCCGGTGAAGCCGTACACCGCGTTCGTCGGCTGCCCGCGCGTTCCGGTCATCGGCTGCCGAATGGCGTGGTACACCTGGAAGATGAGCGAGAAAGTGTCGACCAGATAGAGCGTGTCGGGCATGGGGATCTGGTTTGTTGATTCGTTGACCAGTTGACTCGTTCAGCGAGAAGGTTGAATCCGCGTGAGAGCGCGATCACGCTGTGTACGGTGCCGTTATCGTTGATCGAAGGCCAAGTTACCAGCGGGCCGAATGGCGGCGACCGCGAACCTAATGTCTGAGCACCCGCTACTCACACGCGGTCCGGTGCGCCCTCACAGAGGCCGGGGCGTGAGCGTCCTTGAGGAAGCCTCCGTCAAGGCTGAAAGTGAGACGAATGTGGGATTTCCCATGCGTCCATTCGGCATCATCCGCCCCAGCGGAGCGGCATCAGACAAGAACGGGGCTCCCATTCGACGGGACGGCATCAAGGTGCCGGCTGACGCTGGGGGATGCCACGTGACTCCCACGTTCGGTCTCCCCGGAGGATGGCTTCCATACGCCATCAGACTACCGCAGACCGACGCCATTTTCCTTCCACCCCTTGCGGCCATCAGGGCCATTCAAAGTTTCACTTGGGAGAGGACCGACCGGGACAAGCTCAATGGTAACCCGAAGCGTCAGCGAGGGACGAATCGCTCACTCACGTTCGCTTCCTCGCTGACGCTTCGGGTTACGACGTTGCCCAGCTTCAATCTTTGAACGGCCCTGTTGCGGCCATGCCGCGCTGTGATTCTTCGCGTGCTCTGCGGTGAAGTCCCGATTCTGCGCTTGGTCACTCTGTTCCAGTTGGCTGAAGAATGAACGAGAAACATTCTACGAATGGAGAACTTCCGCCAACCGGTTGATTTCTTCATTGGTGCGCTGCTCGGTGACGGCGATCAGCAGTGAGCGGTTGGAACCGTCGGAGGCGAGAAGTTCGGGGCCGACGTCGACACCGGCTCGGGCCGCTTTGTCACGGAGAGCCGTTGCGTCTGCGTTGCAGCGGAGAGTGAATTCGTTGAAGAACGGACGGTCGTGGGCGAGAGCCAGGCCGGGGACGGATGCGAGTTTCTCGGCCGCATCGTGGGCTTTTTGGCAGCAAAGGGTGGCGACCTCTTTCAGTCCCTGGGGGCCGAGAGTGCTGAGATACAGGGTGGCGCGGATGGCAAGCAGGCCCTGGTTGGTGCAGATGTTACTCGTCGCTTTTCCGCGGCGGATGTGTTGTTCGCGGGTTTGCAGGCTGAGGACGTAGCAACGGCGGCCGTTGCGGTCGGCGGCCTGGCCGATGAGCCGGCCCGGCATCTTGCGAACGAACTTTTCGCGGCAGGCGAACAGGCCGAGGTACGGGCCGCCGTACTGCAGAGGAATGCCGAGCGGCTGTCCTTCGGCGACGACGATGTCAGCCCCGTAGTCGCCGGGCCGCTTGAGCACCCCCAGGCTGATCGGGTTCACGCTGAGGACAGCAAGGGCACCGACATTGTGAGCAGCCTCGACAAGGTCCGCAGCGTCTTCCAGACAGCCGAAGTAGTTGGGATGCTGGATGACGAGGCAGGCGGTTTGATCGTTGAGTGCGGCTTCGACGTCTTCGAGTTCTGCAAAACCGCCGGGAGTGGGGACCGTGACGACCTCGCAGCCGAGGTAGCGGGTGTAAGTATCGACAACGTCGCGATACTGCGGATGGACGGAGCCGAGGACGACGACGCGGTTGTGGCGTCCGGTCACCCGCTGGGCCATGAACACCGCTTCGCTGACAGCCGTGCCTCCTTCGTAAAGACTGGCATTGGCAACATCCATGCCGGTGAGCTGACAGATGAGCGTTTGAAACTCGAAGAACACCTGCAGCGAGCCTTGCGATGCTTCTGCCTGATAGGGGGTGTAGGCGGTGTAGAATTCGCCGCGCGAGACGATCTCGTCGACGACCGCTGGCACGAAATGATCGTACGCCCCGCCGCCGAGGAAGCAGACTCGCTTTTCGCCGTTGACGTTTTTCGCCGCCAGTTGCCGAAGGTGACGTTCGAGTTCCGGTTCGGTCAGAGCGGGGGGGATGTCGAGGGGCCGGTCGAGCCGCAGGTCGCCGGGCACCTGGGCGAGCAACTCCTCCATGCTCGCGGCGCCAATGGCATCGAGCATCTCCTGTTGTTGGTCGGGGGTTGAGAAGAGGTAGGGCATGCGGGAGGGGGGCGGCAGGCGGCGGCGATCTGAGTTTGAGATTTGAGACGCTGGTTTTGAGATTTCAGACTTCAGACTTCAAGTCCGGGAGATCAGCGTTCCGTGTCGGCTCACGCTTCGGCGCAGTGTTTTTGGTAGGCGGCGTAGTCCATGAGGTGGTCGAGGCTTTGGCCATCGGCGAGGCGGAGTTTGACCATCCATCCCTGGCCGAACGGATCGTCGGAAAGGAGTTGCAGGTCGTCCGGGAGGGACTCGTTGACCTCAATGACTTCTCCAGCGACCGGTGCATAGAGGTCGCTGACCGCTTTGACGCTCTCGACTTCGCCGAGGGTTTCGCCCTGTTCGACCTTTGTGCCAACGGCGGGAAGGTCGATGTAGACGAGGTCGGTCAGTTCCTTGACGGCGAAGTCGCTGATGCCGACGGTGGCGATGTCACCGTCCGGGCGCACCCACTCGTGAGTGCGGGCGTACTTCAGTTCCGACGGATCCATGCGCTGTTGCTCCTGAAGGTTGGGAGGTCGCTGCGGGAGGGAGAAGACGTTCAGGGTTGATGCTCAAAAGGTGAAGACGCGCAACGGGGATGACCATAGCCGGAGAACGGGGATGGAATCAAACGACAAGCAACAATTCTCCAACAAAAGATGAAATCCCAAGGCACAACGGGGACGTGAGGCTTGAGGTTTGCTTGGGGGGCCATCGGGGAGTTGTCATGGGGGGGGCGTTTGGGGGTCGGCTTACTCGCCGCCGGGCTGTCCCTTGCAATTCTCCGCTTCGATCTCGCGAATCTTGTCAACCCGCCGTTGGTGCCGGCCGCCCTCGAAGTCGGCGGCGAGCCAAGTCTCGACGATGCGGGTGAGCAGTCGTTCGCCGAGCAGGTCGGCGGAGACACACATCACGTTCGCGTCGTTGTGGCGGCGGCTCATCTCGGCGGTGAAATCGTCGTGACAGATGACGGCACGGACGTCGGGAAACTTGTTGGCAACGATCGCCATTCCCATCCCCGTCCCGCAGATCAGGATTCCCCGGTCGAGTTTTCCGGAGGAAACGGCGGCTGCGACGGTTTTCGCGTAGTCCGGGTAATCCACGCTTTCGTGACCGGTGGGGCCGTAGTCCTCCGCTTCGTGGCCCAGATCCTGCAACTGTGCCAGAATCTGTTCCTTGACACGGATTCCCCGGTGGTCGCTGGCGACGGCGATTTTCATGGACCGACTCAATGATTGGCAGCCATTTCATCGACGAGAGGCCTGAGGCTCTCGGTAATCTCACGATGACACTGCTGGTAGGCCGCGGATCCCCAACCGATCGGGTCCGTCACGTCCTCTCCCGCCGGGGAGAGAAGCCGGACGTCGTTTTCCAGTTCGGGATATCGCGACAGAATGGCATCTCGATGTCCGGCCGTCATTGTGTAGATGCGGTCGGAATCGAACAATAATCGTTGCGTTAATGGTTGGCTGGAATGGCCGCTCAGGTCAACCCCACAGGCCCGGCAGACCTCCACCGACTCCGGACTGGCCGAACACCCGGGCGCGGCGGACAGCCCGGCTGAGGCGATGTCGAATCCACGCTGGCTGAGCTCGGATTCCGGGCAGCCGAGTCGCTCGGCCAGCATGCGGCGGAACATGCCGGCGGCCATCGGGCTGCGACAGGTGTTGCCCGTGCAGACAAACAGGATGCGCTCGGTCGTCATGCGAGAAGCCTCTTCCGGTGACAGTCCGGACCCGGACAGGAGTTCCCATCGGTTGCCGTCGATCTGAATTTCCGCCTCGACGGCTACGGACTCGGAATCACAACGGAGGACCGTAATATCGGATTGCTGCTTCCGTGCGGTGTCATGATCCGTCGTCACTTTAACCAGAGGAAACGCCACGCGTTGCAGCACCTGCCGAAGTGTGGCGGCGGCAGGAACGCACAGAGAAAACCCTCGCTCGTTTTCGACGGTCTGTCGCACGGTGCGGGGCAGTTGGGCGGCCAATTGCTGGTCCACGACCCGTGCCAACACGAGCCGCACGCCCCCCGGCCAACATTTCCTCATCAGCCGCCGGACAACCGGGGACGGCGCCGCGACCAAATCCAGCGCCGAGGTCACATCCCGTAAGAGCAGCACCCCGCAACGACCGTTGTGAGTTTCCGCGTTGTGGGGATCTTCGAAGTTGTACTCTTGAAGGTCGCACGTCCCGTTCGCAATGACGGCGCTTTGCCGACCGTCACTCAAGCAGACCACGCGGCCCGCGTTGAGCATTTCCACGGTCCGCCCGACAACGTCCGACAGATCGGACGGCGGCTGATCAACTGTCTCGCCCATCTGGGAAGAACGCCATTTCACGAAGAACAGGAGAAGAGAGACTTCGGCGGTCCTCAGAGAAGGACCGCCCGACGTCCGCAAGACTTGCGGGCGGAACAAATTCTACTGTCGCCGATTCCGCCGGACAACCAAGTTACGCGCGAGCGGCGTCCGGTCTTCTCGACGGGATCGCGGGGATCGGCACCCGCAGCAGAGCAAGCTGCCACAATGGTGGCCGAATCGTCACGTCGCGGCTCGACGGGAGCCTCGCCCTCGGGGAAAGTGGGCCGTCAGTTTCCGGAGAGACTCGCGACACCCGGCAGGTGCCCGGTTCAGAAACGATCGTCTTGCGGTGAAGATTTTCGGAAGACGATCGAATATAGTGTGACATCCCTGCATCAACCACGCCCAGTGATTGTCGTCTGTCTCCACGACGTTCCCTGAGTTGCCTCCGAGGAATTGACTGAAAGAATCGCTCAGGATGAAGATGCTGCACCGTGCTCGGCCGAAACGCCGCCGTGATCGTTCCCCCCGAATTCGCAGATTGGTCGAATTCCAGGGGATCCGAAAACTCAGCCGTCAGAAATACCGCCAACGAATCCGGGATCATTACGACGGTCCGGCCGGTTCGGTGCTGGCGATTGCCAGTCTGTTGTCGCTGCACGAGCCGCTCGTGGGACGGATGCTCCGCAAGCGGATGTTCGACGTGACGCGGTTCCGGCGCATCCTCGACATTGGTTCCGGCGCCGGGCAAATCCTCGGCCATCTGCTGCGGACCGTCGAGCAGGAGACGGAAGTCGTCGCCTGCGACTTGTCCCATCAAATGCTGCGGCGGGCGCAACATCGCATCAAAAGCAGCCGCCCGGACTACGTCGTCGCGGACATGACCCGCTTGCCTTTCGCGGACGGCTCATTCGATTGCATCACCTGCGGCTGGGTGATTGAACATCTGTCCGACCCCCGTCCCGGGCTGAAGGAGTTTCAACGGGTCCTTGTGCCGAATGGCAGCGTGTTCCTGCTCGCCACCGAGGACACGGTCTCAGGGTTGCTGACCAGCCACACCTGGAAGTGCCGCACCTATAACCGCCGCGAGTTGCAGGAAGCTTGCGAAGAAATGGGGTTACCATGGCACGAACAGTTGTGGCTGTCTCGAGTTCACCGCTTCTTCAAGATCGGCGGCATCCTCGTCGAAGCCCAAAAGCCCGCGGCCTTCGATTTGAGTGAGGGACCAGCCCTCTCGTCTGACGCCACGGTTTCGCACGCCATCACCGTCTAGTGCCCTGTCAGACGCTCGGTTCGGAATTGGAGTTGGAGTACAAGCTTTAGCTTGCCGTCGCAGCCTCAAGGCTGAACTCCAACCATCAATCCGGTCGGTCAATAACCCCCCTGACCGACTCCACGGCTCCATTCCTAAGCTGGTGCCTTGGGCGTCGAACGCACTTTCGTCTCGGTTCGAGGACAGAGACGCCAGCTTGGGAACGACGAAGGCTCGCCTTGCCGGTTGCTGCAAGAAGGCTTCGCTGATACGTTGCCGGGTGACATGTCCCGGAAAAATTCGCCTGCTCCGGGGCGATTAGGCGGTCGGTCGATTCGAACGGGATCATGGTTGACAACGTCCAGCAATTCCTGCATCCGGGAGCCTTGCCCGACGCTGAGGCCGAGCGATGGTTGCAGCAACAGGGATTCGACGAAGCGTCTGCGGCTCGGAGGCGTTTGCTCGATCTCTGTCCGGACGGCAGCGCGCGCGACCATCTGGCCCCCTGTCTTCCCGCACTGTTGTTTGCCGTCGCCGAATCCGCGTCCCCGGACGGCTCGCTGCTGAACTTCGAGCGGTTCGTCCAGAGCGTGCCGGACCGGGATGCCCTGTACCGGTATCTGTGTGAGCACCCGCGGGCCGTCGAGATTCTGGTCAAACTGTTTGTGGGCAGCCAGTTTCTGACGGAGATTCTGCTTCGGCATCCGGAGTATCTGGACGAACTTACGCAGCATCGCCGACTGGCCGAGTTTAAGACGCGGGAAGAATTCTTCGGGGCGTTTTCAGTGCCGCTCGAGCGGGCTTCCTCACTGGCTGACAAGCTGGATGCGGTGCGCAGCGTCCAGAAGTGGGAGCTGCTGCGTCTGGGAGCGTGCGATACGTTCGGACTGATGGACCTGAAATCCGTCACGCTGCAACTGGCCCTGTTGGCCGACAGCGTCGTTCAGATCTGCATGGAAACGGTGGCGGAATCGCTGAATCTCGATACCACCGGGTTCGCCGTGCTGGCGTTTGGAAAATTGGGCGGCGAGGAGCTGAACTACAGTTCGGACATCGACCTCGTGTTTGTTGCTGAAGATGGGGCGGAGCGCTATTGGGGGCTCGGGCAGCATCTCATCAAGGCCCTGATGGACGCGACGGTGAACGGTTTCCTGTACCGGGTCGACATGCGACTGCGACCGTGGGGGCGCTCCGGTCCGCTGGTCACCAACATCGGCGCCTACGTGGATTACCTGCGAAAATCGGGAAAGCTGTGGGAGAAGCAGGCGCTGCTCAAGGCGCGGTGCATCGCCGGGAACTACGCCGTCGGACGGGAGTTGCTCCGGCGATTGACGCCCGCAGTTTTCGACGTTGCCTCCGACGCTGTGCGTGCCAACGTGATCGACATGAAAGGACGGATCGAAGCCCAGCTTGAAAAGACCGGCCGCAAGTGGGGCGAGGTCAAGGCGGGACAAGGGAGCATTCGCGATGTCGAATTTGTGACGCAATGCCTGCAACTGATTCACGGCGGCGAGCATCCCGCCGTCCGCAGTATCAACACGCTCGACGGGCTTGTCCGCCTGGCGGACCTCGATCTCCTTCAGGCAGACGAGTACCGCCGGCTGAGCAGCGGCTACGTGTTCCTGCGAACGATCGAGCATGCGCTCCAATTGATGCACAACAAGCAAATGCACACGCTGCCTCAGGGGCGGCGCGAACTCGACTACCTCGCCCGTCGGCTCGATTTTCCCGGCCCGGATGAATTCGTCGCGCACTACGATCAGCACTGCCGCGAGATCCGGGCCGTGTACGAGAAATATGTTCTGCGGGGAGAAGACGCACGCCACGAGCCGGAGCCGACGCCCGAACGCGACGTCCAGTCGCATCTGGGGGCAGCGGCCGCCTCCTATCAGGAGCAGTTCCCTGCCGAGCAACTCGAGCGGCATCTGACGATGCTTCAACAACTCGATGACGAGACGATTGTCCGCGTGGAAGCGGCGCCGCTCGCGGACAACCGTTGGGAACTGACCGTTGTCGGCTACGACCAACTGGGCGATCTTTCCGCGATCTGCGGACTGTTATTCGTCTTCGGCTACGACATTCTGTCCGGCAACGTCTTTACCGGCACCGAGGTTGCCGCGCCGGTCGAGACGACATCCGGAGAGCGTGCCTCCCGGCGGAAGTTCGTCAATGTGTTCATTGTGCGCCCCCCGCTCGATGTTGTTCCGCCCGCGGTCTGGAGCCGGTACGCATCCGACCTCAACGAACTGCTTTCCCTGTTGCGAGACAAGAAGTACGGAGAAGTGCAAGGGCGGCTGGCGAAGCGGCTGGCCAGTGCCTTGCGGGAGACGCCGGCTTCGGATTCGCCGCTGCTGCCGGTGACGATCTCGGTCGACAACGAGGCCGATGCGGACGCCACGGTGCTCCACATTCAGGCGGAGGACACGCCCGGTTTTCTGTACGAATTGACCAATTCGCTCAGTCTCAGCAACACGTCGATCACGCGCATGCAAATCCAGTCGGTCGGCCGTCAGGTGCTCGACACCCTGCACGTGACCGACGCCCGCGGACGCAAGATCGATGACCCCCGCCGGGTTCGCGAACTGCGGGCGGCAGTCGTGCTGATCAAGCATTTCACCCAGTTGCTGCCCGCCTCTCCGAACCCGGAAGCCGCGCTGCTGCACTTTCGGGAGTTACTGGAGCAACTGTTCTCTCAGCCGCAATGGGTCGAACAGTTGTCCGACCTCCAGCAGCCGGAAGTCCTCAAGGCGCTGGCCAAAATGCTGGGCGTCAGCGATTTTCTCTGGGACGATTTTCTCAAGTTGCAGCACTCCAATCTTTTTCCGGTCATCACCGATCTGAAAGCGTTGCAGCAGCCCAAAGACAAACAGCAGATGGCGTCTGAATTGGCGGACGACCTCGCTGAGGCGACCGACCGGGAGTCGCGCCGCCGCGTGCTGAACGCCTTCAAGGACCGTGAGATGCTCCGCGTCGATCTGCGGCACATCCTGGGCCTGCAGGACAAGTTCGGCATGTTCTCGCGCGAACTGACCGACATCGCCGAGGTGATCGTCGAGTTCGCCCGCAAGATGTGCCACGACGAACTGGCCGCCCGCCACGGAACGCCCCGATCGAAAGACGGTCGTCCCTCCGCGCTGTCGGTCTGTGCGCTGGGCAAATGCGGGGGACGGGAACTGGGCTTCGCCTCCGACATCGAACTGATGTTCCTCTACGAACATGACGGCCGGACCGACGGACCGGAACCGATCACGGCGCTGGAGTTCTACCAACAGTTGGCCGAGTGGTTTCGGAAATCGATCTTCGCCCGAAACAAGGCGATCTTTGAGATCGACTTGCGACTGCGTCCCTACGGGCGCGCGGGAAGTCTGGCGGTCTCGTTGGAGACGTTTGAGAAGTACTTCGGTGCGGACGGGCCGGCATGGCCGTACGAACGCCAGGCACTGGTGAAGCTCCGGCCGATCGCCGGCGACGGGGAGTTCGGCGAGCGGGTGGTGGCGGTGCGGGACCGGCTGATCTACACAGGCCGGCCGTTCGACGTCGCCTCCATGCGGGCCATGCGGGAAAAACAAAACCGGCAACTGGTCGAAGCGGGAAGTTTCAACGCCAAATTGAGTCCGGGCGGGCTCGTCGACTGTGAGTACTTCGTGCAGGGATTGCAGATGACCTACGGGCACGAACATCCCTCGCTGCGCGTGACCAATACCCGGGAAGCCCTCAAGGCATTGCAGGCGATCGGCGTCATCAGCGAAGAGGAGCGGGTCCGGCTGAGGGACGCCTATCGGTTTCTTCGACGCGTGATTGACGGTTTGCGAATGGTCCGCGGCGATGCCCGTGACCTCACCGTCCCGCCAGTCGATTCGGAGGAGTTCGAATTCCTCGCCCGCCGCCTCGGCTACGAGAACCGCGTGCAGTCGCTCGAAAAGGATCTCGAAACGTACACGGAAGACGTCCGCAGTCTCTCCAAGCGATTCGACCGTTTGCCCGACCGTGGCCCCGGCTATTCGCCCGACCGCCGCGATCTGTCCGATCCGCCCGCCCCCTCCGCGAAGCAGCCGCAATGAGCGTCGATTTGATGGCCCCCGAACGGCTGGACCAGGGGTACGTCATCGTCCTGCCGGGAGTCGAAGGCCGCAGCCTGTTGAACCGCAGCATCGTGCGGGGCCTTGTGTCGGCGAATGTCCCCTACGGAATCGAAATCCACGACTGGACATACGGTCCGCTCGCCTACTTCTGGAACCTCCGCGACAGCCGCCGGCATCGGGCACAAGCGGAGGAAATTGCCGCCAAGCTCACCCGCTATCGGCAAGCCCATCCCGAAACGCCCGTGTACCTCATCGGACATTCCGGCGGCGGAGCGATGACACTGTTTACCCTGGAGCGGCTGCCCGACACGGTAACGATCAACGGCGGGATCATGCTCATGCCCGCCATCTCGCCGTCCTACGACGTGATCCCCGCACTCGCCCACACAACTCGCGGCCTGTGGAACTTCTCGTCCTGGGGCGATGCGATTTTCGTCGGGCTGGGGACGGTCCTGTGCGGAACCTGTGACGGCAGGCATCGTCTCGCTGCCGGGATGGTCGGGTTTTCGTCCGGGCACCAATCCCGGCACAAAACAGAGAACGTTCCGACCTGCGATGGACAGCCCAGTCTCCACGAAACGCCGTTCCGCCCGTCCATGCTTGGCGACGGCAACCTGGGCGGCCATTTCAGCCCGGTCAACCCGCGCTTTGTCAGACGCTGGATCGCCCCGATCGTGCTGGGAAGCGAACCGCCATCGGCCAAACCGGAACCAACAAGCTGAACGCGCCGAATCGGGTGCGTCCCCGCCGTATCGCCTCAGGAACAGGCACGGGGTTCGACGGATGCCGAACAGGCGGCTTCGCGGCAACCGCGACTATGCTGCTGGCCCGTCGCCGCCCTGGAGCGTTTCGAACCGTTTCTGAGTGTCCTTGTAGTCGTAGTCGATGACCAGCACGTCGCCGTAATGGTTCTCGGCGGCTGTTGTGTCACTCAGTTCTTCGCAGACTCGTCCGGCCAGGTAGTGGGCTTCGGTGAACAGTTTGGGGTCGGTGTCGGCGTTCAGTTCGGGGATGGCCCGGTCGAACTGCCCACGGGCCAGGGAGAGCTTGTTGTCGTACATAAAGCACTTGCCCAACATAAAATGGGCCCGGGCTTTGAGCCGCGTGTGCTGGCTCGCTTTCTGCAGCAGCGGGATCGCCTGCGGCCATTTCTTGATCCGCATCAGCCGGTCGGCCAGTTCGAGCTTGAGGTTCATGTCCTGCGGATACCGGTCGGTGCGGTGGCTGAAGACCTGGAGTTCCCGCTTGACCAACTCGTTGGCCAGTCCCTGCACCTTTTTCTGATAAACCGGCTCGTCCGGTTCGGCCGCCTGCTTCTCCCGGACGATGGCCAGGTTGGCCCGCATCCGGTCGAGCTCGACATCTTCGATCTGTTCCTGGATATTCGGATCGCCGCCGGAGACTTCCGATGCCTTCTGGAGGATCTCGGCGGCTTCTTCGAGCTTCTTGTTGGCGCGATAGTGGTGCGCAAGCTTGAGGTAGTTCTCGACCTGCTCCGGCTCCTTGCGGATGGCATGCTGCAGATCTTTTTCGACCGACATCCCCGGAGCGTCAACCTCACCCGGCTTCTTAGACAAGCGGGCCCGTTGCACGGCGACATCCGAGGTGCTCTTCGCTTCTTCGTATCCGCCCTTGGTGCGCACGTCTTCAAACGCGGCCTGCGTTGCTTTGGAACGGGCCTCGCCGTCGTTCGGGTCGATCCGGCAGATGTGCTCCCAAACCTTGGCCGCCTCAATGAACTCGGATTTCTCTTCGAGAATCTCCGCCAGCAAGCGGTTGTAGATCTTGCTCTTTGGTTCCGTATTGCGGGCGCAGGTGAAGGCGAACTTGGCGACGTCCAGATACTCCCGGGCCCGGGCCGCCTCGCCCAAGTCGGCATTCAGTTGGGCGTCCCAGGGGTTAATTTTGAGCCCCTCTTCGGCGAGTTTGTCGACCTCGTCCCAGGCCTCTTTCGCCTTGCGTTTCCTGATCTTGCTGCGAATCCGGATCAGCTTGCCCTTTGCCAGGGCCCCCGCGCCGGTCTTGTTGTCATCGTATTTCCGATACGCGGTCTTGCGAGCGAGTTGCCGGTACATCACGTTGTCCATCACCATCGATGCACAGGTCGCGAACATCTGCAGCGCATAGTCCAAGTTCTGCTTTTCCAGTGCTTCGGTCCCGGTTCGAAAGCACTTCGAAGCTGCCTTGTTTTTGGCCGCCTGATTCAGATTGCCGTTGTCACCCGCTGACATGCTTCACGTTTCTCCCATCCCAGGGCCATTCAAAGCTTGAATCTGGACAACATTGTAACCCGAAGCGTGAGCGAGGGACGAGTTGATCACTCGAGACCGCTTCCTCGCTAACGCTTCGGGTTGCCATTGGGCCGGTCTCGACCGGTCTATTCTCGAGGGAAACTTTGAATGGCCCTGTCCCCCATCTTCAGTGCCCAACGCCAGTTACCGGATGTATTATAGGGGGGAACCGCCTCGCAGAAACAGACCGAAGCAGCAGCGGTTGGCATGGTGGGCAGAGCCCCTCCGACGCGAATCATCACGCCAGAACCGGCCCAACCACGTTCCCGGCGATGTCGGTGAGGCGGTAGTGGCGGCCTTGGAAGCGGTAGGTGAGGCGCTCGTGGTCGATGCCCAGAAGGTGCAGGATGGTGGCTTGCAGGTCGTGGGCGCTGACGGGGTTTTCGGCCACATTGTGGGCGAAATCGTCGGAGGAGCCGTAGGTCAGGCCCGGTTGGACGCCGCCGCCCGCCATCCAGATGGTGAAGGCGTAGGGGTGATGGTCGCGTCCCCAGCGGGCACGGTCTTCGATCTTCCCCTGCAGGAACGGCGTGCGGCCGAACTCTCCGCCCCAGATGATGAGCGTGTCGTCCAACAGGCCGCGCTGCTTGAGGTCGGTGACCAGGGCGGCGGAGGGGGCGTCGGTGTCCTGGCACTGAATGGCCAGTTGGGTGGTGAGGTTGCGGTGCTGGTCCCAGCCGGCGTGCATGAGTTGGACGAAGCGGACGCCGCGCTCGGCGAGGCGGCGGGCCATCAGGCAGTTGTACGCATACGAGCCGGTCCGCGTGACGTCGGGGCCGTACATGTCGAGAATGTGCTGCGGTTCATTGGAGAAGTCGGTCAGATCGGGGACCGACGCCTGCATGCGGTAGGCCATTTCGTACTGGGCGATGCGGGTGGCGATCTCCGGGTCGCCAAACTCGTTGAGTTTGATCTCGTTGAGCCGCGCGAGGTCGTCGAGCAGTCCGCGTCGGACCGCGCGGCTCATGCCCTGCGGATTGGAGAGGTACAGCACCGGGTCGCCGACGCCCCGGAACTTGACACCCTGGTACTTCGAGGGGAGAAAGCCGTTGCCCCAGTAGTAGTCGTAGAAGATTTGTCCGCAGGTGGCTTCCTTGTCGCGTGACGTCATCACCACGAAGCCGGGCAGTTCCTGCGTATCGCTGCCGAGCCCGTAGGTGAGCCAGGCCCCCATGCTGGGGCGGCCGGGACGCTGGAACCCGGTCATAAAGTGCGTGATGGCGGGGGCGTGATTGACCTGATCGGTGTGCATCGATTTGATGAAGCACAAATCGTCGACGATGGCGGCGGTGTGAGGCAGCAGGTCCGAGACCCACGCTCCGCTCTCCCCATGCGGGCGCAGAGGGGCAAGCGGTTTGAGGACGGGGCGCGCGGTTTGTCCGGAGGTCATCGTGCTCAGCCGCCGGCCCCCCTGCACTTCGTCAGGGATTTGCTTGCCGTGCCATTCGAGGATGCGCGGCTTGTGGTCGTACAAGTCAACATGCGAAGGGGCTCCGTTGTGCAGGAGATAAATCACCCGCTTGGCCTTGGGGAAATGGTGCGGCAAGTCGGGCAGTCCGCCGTTTGCAGTGGAGTCGCCGCGAGCCGTATCCTCGTGGAGCAGCGTTCCAAGAGCGGCTGCACCGAGCGCGCTCGCCGAACGACCGAGCAGTTGTCGTCGAGTTTGTAGGACGTGTGCGTCAAGGATGGGGTTCATCGGTTGGCTCGGAAAGTCGCCATCACGCTCCGCGTGCTGGCAGAATGAAGGGGAAACTTGCGATGTGTGATATGTTTGGACGCGGGTGAGTGACCGTGACGTCACGCGGAGCGTGACGGCTACTTTCGTGACGACTACTTTTTCGGCTATTCCTTGGTCAGCGTTTCGTCGAGGTTCAGGATCATCAGGCACAGACCTGTGAAGGCAGCGTGCTCGGCGGGGTCCAGCGACTCGTCGCGCGGCGACTCGCCGACCTGAATGAGTTGGGACGCTGCCTCCGCATCCGCTCCGTAGTGAGTGCGCAACGTGCCCAGTCGCTGCGTGAGGATGCGTTGTTCTTCGCTGCTGGGATGCCGCGCGGTCGCCAGTCGGAAGGCGTAGGTCGCGCGAGATTCGTCGGTGGTGCCGCCTTCGGCCAATACCCGCTGCGCCATTGCCCGCGCTGCTTCGACGAAGGCGATTTCGTTCATCGTGGTCAAGGCATGCATAGGCGTATTGGTGCGGATGGCGTTGACCTCGCAGGTTTGGCGTTTGGCCGTGTCGAAGAACATGGTCGGACCCACGATTCGCCGCCAGTAGGCGTACAGGCTGCGGCGATACAGGCTCGCCCCGTGATCCTGCTGATAGGTTTTCTTCCCGAAGGTCGCCTCCGCCCAGATGCCGACCGGCTGGTACGGTTTGACCGACGGGCCGCGCTGCGTGTCGTTCATCAGTCCGCCCAGCGCGAGCGCCTGATCCCGCAGCATCCAGGAGGCCATGCGGTATCGTGGGCCGCGGGCCAGCCACTGGTTTTTCGGATCGTGCTCCTGCAATTCGGGCGAAACACGGGACGATTGCCGGTACGTCGCGCTGGTGACGATTAAACGATGCAGGTGCTTCATGTCCCAACCGCTACGGACGAGTTCGGTCGCCAGCCAGTCGAGCAGTTGCGGGTGCGTGGGCTTGTCTCCTTGAGAGCCGAAGTCCTCGGCGGTACGGACGAATCCGGTGCCGAAGAACCGCTGCCACTCACGGTTCATGGTGACGCGGGCGGTCAGCGGATGGGCCGGGTCGACCAGCCATTGGGCGAACGACAACCGGTTCACCGGACGGTCGGGCGGAAGTTGGGGCAGCCTCGCAGGAACGGCGGCGACCACTTTTTCGTCCGGCTTGTTATACGTGCCGCGCTGCAGGATGAACGTCTCCCGCACGTCGTCCCGTTCGTCCATGACCATCGTTTCGACGACCTGACCCCAGATCTTTTTGCGACGCTCGCGCGTCTCTTGGAATGCCTTTAATTGCTCAACGTATGACGGCTGTTTCTCCGTGAAGTGATCGATCAGTAATTGGAGGTGATCGTCGGTGCGTTCTGAAATTGCCGCGGCGAGAGCTTCGCAGACTTTGTCCGGAACTCCGGTCACCGTTTCTTTCTCGGGAGACGCTGACGAATCAGATCCCGGCGAGCCGTCCGCCGCTTTCTCCGCTGCGTCGTCTCCGGACGCGTCGCCCTTCTTCGCCCCGTCGATCTTCGCAAGCTGCTCCTGCTCCCACTTCTCCAAGTCCGCCGCAACCGCTGCGAGGGACTCCTTGAGCGATTCCAGTTCGGCTGACTGCTCCTCAGTCGGCAGTGGCATGACGGGCGGGATGCGACCGCCGCGGAAGGAGCCCCCCTCTTCCGACGTGTTGTTGAAAAAGGCGAACAGTTGGTAATACTCCCGCTGCGTGAACGGGTCGTACTTATGGTCGTGACAACGGGCGCACGTCAGCGTGGTACCAAGCCAGATGGCTCCCATCGTTTCGGTGCGGTCGAACACATTCTCCACACGGGTTTCTTCCGGGATGCGGCCACCTTCGCCGTTGTGCATGTTGTTGCGGCAGAAGCCGGTTGCCACTCTTTGCGAGCGCGTGGCGTTGGGCAGCAGGTCGCCCGCCAGTTGCTCGATGGTGAACGCGTCGAAGGGCATCCCGGCGTTCAGTGCGTCGATGAGCCAGTCCCGCCAGGGCCACATGGTCCGTTCGGGATCGCCTTGAAAACCGCTCGTGTCGGCGTACCGAGCCGCGTCGAGCCACTCCCACGCCATCCGTTCGCCATAATGGGGCGACGCCAACAGCCGCTCGACGGCCCGTTCGTAAGCATCGGGTGAAACGTCGGCCACAAAGGCGTCGATCTCGGCGATCGTCGGCGGGACACCGGTGAGATCGAGCGTTACCCGTCGCAGTAATCGCGGTCGTTCTGCCGGAGCCGACGGCGTGAGCCCCTCCGCATCGAGCCGCGCGAGGATGAACGCATCAATCGCGTTCCGCGGCCATTGCGGGTCAGACACCGCAGGACGCGCCGGTCGGACCGGTGCAACATACGCCCAGTGTTCGCCCCCTTTCGCTCCCGCAGCGATCCATTGGGAGATCCGTTCGATTTGGCGCGGCGTGAGTTGCGGGTCCGCATCAGGCGGCGGCATCCGTTCGTCGTCATCGCTGCTGCTGATCCGCCGCAGGAACTCACTCTGCGCAGCGACATTCCCCGCCACGTCCTTATCGAAAAGCCCCGCAGCGCGGGCCGCCTCAAGCCCCTCCCGCGTATCGAACCGAAGCTCAGCCTCTCGCGTGTCAGCATCCGGACCATGACAGCGAAAACAGGTGTCGCTCAGGATCGGCCGAATGTCCCGACTGAAGTCGACTTCGGCCGCAGCGACCCAATCGCCGGCGAACCACAGCGTCAGAAGAGTCGGCAGGAGTGAGCGCATGAGACAAGGAACCGATGGGGAGGGAAATCGTGGGGAGACATCCGCTGCGGAAGTTTCAATCGCTTGCCGATCCTTGCAGATCGGCATCGCCGCCTCCCCCCATGATGTACAGTTCGCTGCCCCCCGTAAACAATGGACGCGAATCGGGCCGGAGCAACTCGACAGTTCAACTTGGAAAAAGCGCGAAGTTCGCGATCGAATCGGAGACCGGAGAGTTGGTGAGTTTTTCGGTGGAAACACCCGGTGTCTCATAATCTCGCGAAACGTTGAGGACATGAGTCGCTGCAATCAGGGATTTCGCGTCCTTGCAAATTCGAGACACCGGGTGTTTGGGTGCGCGTTGGGAAAGATCACAACCCCGCAGCGTCAGCCACGGGGCCGCCGCTCGACGGGTGGCGGGGGCTCGTTGGGGTGCGGGGTTACGATTCCCGATCCGAACCGGGGGCGACGAACGATCTCCACGACGGCCTCATCGCCCCCGTGATCGACGCGGCACGACGGCCGAACCACCTTGCCGAGCCCCGCCACCCGTCGCGAGAACACCTCCGGCGAACCCTTCGACGACGCTCCTAATCGGCGACCGGTGAAGCAGGGAAAACCGCCCGCTGCAGGGCGTGCAACTCATCTCGCAGTGTCGTGATCGGAATGTCGTTGTGGCCGCAGGAGGGAAGTTCGACGAATCGCTTCGCACAGCCGCTCGCCGACTGACCCGGGGCGGCCGCGTACAATTCACGGCCTTGCGAAAGGGGCACGATCTCATCCTTCGCGCCATGAAACATCAGCACGGGACAGGTGACTTGAGGCATCCGTTCGACCGACGCCCAATGGTCCCACAGCATGTACCGGAACGGGAACCACGGATAGTGCCAAGCGACCGTCCCTGACAGTGAGGCGAAGGTGGCGTTGGTGATCAGTGCGACCGGTGGCGTCGAATGCTCGCAGAGGTCCGCCGCCAGCTGTGTCGCCACCGCGCCGCCCAGTGACTCGCCATAGAGCACGATGCCGTCGGGCACGGCATCCAACTCGTCGAGAGCGAATTCCCAGACTCGCCGGGCGTCCGCCTGCATGGCTGTCTCGCTGGGCGAACCGGGATTGTCCCCGTACCCGCGATAGTCGAACAACAGCACATCGAACCCGTTTCGCGTGAATTCTTTGAGATCGGAAACACGACGTCCACGGTGCCGGGCGTTTCCGGGGAAGTAGATCAGCAGCGGGGCCAGCGGGCGAGGGGCGTGGAGATGCGGATCCCTGTCGAGGGGCCTCTCCGCCTGCAGCAGCCAACCATGCAACGTGAGACCGTCGTTAGTCGTCAGCGTGACGTCACTCGCCCCCGGCGAGGGCAGGCCGAATTCCGTTGTTAGCAACGACGAAACGTGTGTGGGTTGGTAGATCAGCCGCCGCTGCAAGAGCGTAAAAACCGCAACGACCGCCAAATAGGGGACCACCGCATAGATGAACAGACCCCGTCCGAGCCGAGCCCGCCACGAGCGAGGCCTCGCCAACTTCGTGTTTGAGTTCATGCCGGCCACCTGCATGCGACTTTCGGAAGAATCGGGTCCCGTTCTGCCGCGTGGGTAACTCATCGGCACACGAGACGCTGCCATTGGCCCGCTGTTTGGCTTACGATGGGCACATCGACATTGTTGGCCGAAAACCGGATTGTAAGCGACCTATGAGCGATGAGGCACAAACCGTCGTCTCCGAGGAGGACCCTCGTGAACGGGAAGAACAGGCGATTCGTGGGTTGGGCAACGCCTATGCCCGCATGCGCGATGAGATCGGGAAGGTCATCATCGGCCAGACGGACGTCGTCGATGAGATTCTGATCGCCATGTTCAGCCGCGGGCACTGCCTGCTGGTCGGCGTGCCGGGATTGGCGAAAACGCTGCTGGTGAGTACGATTTCCAGCATCCTGCAATTGTCGTTCCGCCGCATTCAGTTCACGCCCGACCTGATGCCCTCGGACATCACCGGCACCGACGTGCTGCAGGACGACCCAGAGACCGGACGGCGGACGTTTCAGTTCATGCAGGGGCCGCTGTTCACGCACGTGCTGTTGGCGGACGAGATCAACCGGACTCCTCCCAAAACACAGGCGGCGCTGCTCGAAGCGATGCAGGAGCGGCATGTCACCGTCGGGTCGAGCACCTACCGGCTGCCGACGCCGTTCTTCGTGCTGGCGACGCAGAACCCGATCGAACAGGAAGGGACCTATCCCCTCCCCGAAGCGCAACTCGACCGCTTCATGTTCAACATTGTGGTGAAATACCCGACCGCAGCTGAAGAACTGCTGATCCTCAAGCAGACCACCGGCGGCGAGGAGCCCAACCTGTCTCACGCCCTGACCGGCAAGCAGATTCTCGCTCTCCAGGAAGTCGTCCGCAAGGTGCCCGTGCCGGAGCACGTGTTCGTCTATGCCCGCGACCTGGTACGAACCACCCGCCCCGATGAAGACGGGGCCCCCTCATTTGTGCGGGAATACATTTCCTGGGGAGCCGGTCCGCGAGCGGGGCAGAATCTCATCCTGGGAGCCAAGGCGCGGGCCATCCTCGAAGGCCGCTTTCACGTCACAACCGAGGACGTCAAGGCGATCGCCCATCCGGTGCTGCGGCACCGCATCGTCACCACGTTCCAAGCCAACAGCGAAGGCGTCTCGCCGGATGACGTCGTCGATCAGCTGCTCCGCGAGGTGCCGGTCGAACTGCACAAGCGAGCCAGGAAACTGGTGAAGTAGCGAGATCCTGCGGTTCGCCTATTCTGCGTGGCCACCCGTGCCGTTGTTTCGAGTCAGGAGTCTGACGTGCGTGCCCCCGTTCGCCACCGGGGCGGGACAAAGAACAGTGTCCCCAGCACGGCGGCCCCAAACAGCGTATAACAGACGGTGAACACCCACGGCTCCGCCTGGAAAAACATCAGGTCGTGCAGCAAATCCGCGATGAACGCCCCCTCATGAGTCGCCTGCCCGGCAAGCTTGCGGAGTTGGGATTCCCACGTTGTCAGCGGACAGGTGAACCCGCACCACGACTCAAGGACCACCACCAGGATCATGGCCAGGTGAAAGCCCCGAAACCAGCGGTTTCGCACCCATTGCCACTTCAACAACCAGCCCAGCAGCACGGCGATCAGGCCAAACAGCGCAAACGACACATAGGCGAAGTGCACGAGCACGACGAAATCGGCGGCGAGGCGGTAGAACAGTTGCATACCCGACCGATCCGTGAGACCGGACGATTATTCCCGAAAAATCTCGCCGACTCCCTTGTTGCCAAGCTCCGGCACCACTCGTCCCTGAGAGGATGTCCGGTCAGTCACGCGCTGTGGGCGAGGAGGTGATGGTTGGGGTGCTGGGGTTGGGGAGTTTGATCCAGACAGCGACAGCAAACGTCTCCTGTTGAGCCCCGTTGGGCCAGCAGTGCCGACACGATCGGCGGTCCGACGTTCAGCACGACGGTTCGTTCGCTCAAGCACTGAGGTTGCGTCGCTGGCTGCGGGCTCGTGGGAGGACACGAGCTGTCACACACCGTCTATCCGTTCATCCTCCGCGCGCAACGCTGGACGGCATCGCTTCGGCCCAATGCCCCTACGACCGCCGCGTCCAAATCGGGAACCGCCGCGCGGGCGAATGGAAGCTCGGCAACGTCCCGGACTTCGTGTCCGAAATTACCCTCGAAGAGATCGACGACACCGTCGCCCAGATGATGCGCGGAGAGACCACCGGCCGCATCCTTGGTCGACCCTGACGATAAGTCGTCGGGACGGCTCTGCCCACCGTGCGGAATATGGGCGCCGCACTCACCGGTGGTGGGCTACACGGCTCGTCCGCCCTTGACGACAAGTCGTCGGGTGGGCTCTGCCTACCGCGCGGAATATGGGCGCAGCACTCACTGGTGGTGGGCTACACGGCTAGGTCGATTGGCAACTGGTAGCAACAGCATCGAAACGATTGACGTCGACGTAAACAGCAAGAATTCGCTCGGCAAGGGAGTGAGCAATCTGACGGCCATTTTTGCCGCGCCCACCATTGAACAATCCGGATGTGGCGGGATGGCCGTGCATTTTCGGCCGCCATTCTTCGAGTTCGTTGCAAATGTCCGCCATTTCTTGTTCCAGTTCAGCGGGCAAAGAGCCAGTTAGGCTCGAGTACGCAAGTTGAAAATCAGCCATGCAATCGATGAGCCGCAATCGAATGTCATCGGTTGTGTTGTGTGGTGTTTCGGGATTCGGCTTGCCGCAGACGAGCGAATGCGCCGCGAGCATCAGTTTGCCGATTCCGTGGTGCCGCGGTGTGCCAGCTTGCACGGTCCATGTCGGTTCGGATTCGTCGTGTGTCATTGTCTATGCGATGCGTGAGGGCCTGTGGTTTAGCGGCATAACTAGTGTTTATTCGGAACCGTTCCGGTTAACGTGCGCAGGTTATCCGGAACGGAGGTTATCGAAGTCGGCGGAGATGCGGACACCTTGGTCACCCGGATTGAAAACGTAAGTGTCGATCATTGTCGTCCGAAAATCAATATGGACAAGGAGTTCTTGCATGGTGCGAACATCGGAACCGGACTTGATGAGGCGAGTCGCAAACGTATGATGGTGTGTGCGGTGACACGCTTCGTGATATCGCTCCGTTTGGTGGCGGCGCGAATTGCCTTCGAGACGGAAGATTCGTGCAAGCGGGTAGCCCGGGTTGCTTGCAACCTTTGGGCCGACGAAGTCGGCAGGAGGTCCGCAGCGAGACTTTCGGCAACCTCCCACGGCTGCACTGCCCCGGTTGATGAGCAACCGAGGCCACCCACAGTTGTGGTGGGCACAGCCCACCCTACACGCTTGGTGCGACGACGCATCCGTATTCTCCCATCAGAGCCCTGAGCGTTAGCGACGGGTCGGGGAATCGCCGCATGGCGGTTCGTATCGGGACTTCACGGGCCGGCGAGTGCTTCCTGGAACCGATTGATCAGATCGTCCGCATCCTCCCGGCCGACGGAGACGCGGATGAGATAGCGGGACATGCCGCAGGATTCGGCGAAGTCCAGTTCGTTGTAGTGGGCCAGAACGGTGTATAGGCAGGCCAAACTGTAATTCATGCCCAGGTTGGGGCCCTTGCAGATTTGCAGCGCATCGAAGAAGCGCGGGGCGCACGTGGGTTCGTCATGCAACGTGAATGACAGTAGCCCGCCATAGCCTCCGCCCGGCCGCTGAAAGGCGCGATAGAATTCCGGCGTCTCGAACTTGGGATAATAGACCCGTTCGATTTGGGGTTGTTCGTTGAGGAAGTCGGCCAGTTGTTCGGCGCGGCTGTTGATCTCGCGGACGCGCTGTTCGAAGTCGCGGGAATTCTGCTCCAGGACGGCGAGATCGGGATCCCACAACAGGTCGCCTCCTTCTCTTTGGCCGGCCAGCAATCGGGACAAGTCGGAAAAGAACGAGCCTCGTGGATTCAGGACGAGCGCGCCCCCCATCACATCCCCCACGCCCGAAAAAAACTTCGTCAGGCTGGTGGCGACGATGTCGGCGATCGGCAGGAGGTCCGCATTGACGAAACTGGCGACCGTCTCGTCCACGACGAGCGGACAGCCGTGCCGTTGTGCCAGTTGCGACAGCCTCCGGAGATCCGGACTGAGCAACAGCGGGTTCGAGGGCAACTCCGTGAACAGGCCGCTCACCGCTTCCCGCGTGAGGAGCTCCTTCAGCTCATCCAGTTCGGCGGCACTGCCACGCGGATACAGATGCACGCCCGGGCCGAATTTCTGCTGAATCTTGAGCGTATCGACATACGGAAACCCGAACTGCACCGACTTGCGACCGGGCAGGAAGGCGTTCAAAGCGCGGTACGCCGCGTAGATCGCCGCCATCCCGCATGGGTACAGAAACACGCAGTCCGCAGTCACGCCGGCCAAACGGGCGATTCGTTCACGGAGGATCGCACCGGCATCCTCAACTGACCCGCCCGCCCGCGGATTCGCCGGCGCTTCCGTTGGCGGTTCTGTGGGCGAGACTGTGATCGAGCCGAGGCAAGTTTCCGCCAGCCGGGAGGAAACCCCTTCGCCCGAGTGCTGCCAGTAATCCTTGGCGACGCCTTCGTGCTGTTGGGGATAACAAACGACAGACACGCCCGCCATGCCATAGGGGACCATCCGTGCGGTCTCGCCCGTCTTCTTGACGAAGTCGTCGCAGAACCGCCCCGCTGCCGCTGCCGTCGGATAGAGCTGACACGCCTCGTCCTCCGACGCGAACCGTTGGCGACAGACCTCGAACAGCTCACTGCAAAGCCGATGGTACACGAACCGCGGATAACCGCCCTGCAGCGACTCGTGCACGCGCGGCTCCTGCTCCTCATAGCCGACGTGGTCTCGCCAGGTGGGGAGGCAAACGGAGACCGCGTGCAGTGACTCGGGGATCGCACGCCCCAGGTCCTCCATCCGCCAGAGAGGTTTACGAATCAGGTCACGCATGGACGGCCTTTGGAAATCCAGCCGGTCAGGCTCTCGCCTGCCGATAATCAAGAAACGACTGACAACACAGGTTTCGACGGAAGGAAGTCCGGCGGACACCACTGTAAGCGATCCGCTGTTGGCGATCAGCGCTCAGCACGCGTGTTCCAATGTTGTGTGTGCAGGAACAATGGATGCCGTCGGAATCTGTTGCGAGCCTGGAAGAGATGTGCGACGGCTGCGGTCCGGCGGAGGCGATGGCCGGTCGTGAGTGGCGTTGCCAGCCGTAACCGCACACGGTGCAGCAAGGGGGACGGCCGCTCTTTGACAGAGAAAAGAAAAGCGGATCAGGCGGATGCGGCGGATTATCGCGGAATCAGGCGGCCTCCAACGGTCCGTGCGACAGCGGCTTCAAAGTCTTGCTTCTTGCGTAATTCTCTGACGTCGGAGGAGAACCACGGATGAAACGGAAGGGGCGGAAAGAAGGCAGGTCGGCTGATTCCGGCGGTTGCGGAATCGGCGATCATGGGACGGAGGTATTCGTCGTATTCGCCCGATTCGTGGTTCCTTGTTCTCAACCGCGAATCACGCGAATTCTGCGAATGACCGTCCTCGTTCCTGCAATCAATGCCACCTTCCTTCCGCGGTTCTTGTCTTCTATCCTCTGGTTTCGGGTTCCCGGTTTTGGTTGCGGCCCAGCCGCGCTGGAACAATCCGCCGCATCCGCCTGATCCGCTCTTCCTTTCTTCCCTGCAGCAGGCAACGCAGGTTCGACGGACGGACGTGTGACAGCTTTGGAAGCGGGACAGCCAGCACCCAGTGTTGATCTGCCGCCAATGGGGAACCAACCGGCCCCCTCAGCTCAAACGCAATAACCCGTTCTGCATTCGGGAACAATCCGGGTGAGCGAGGCGACTTGTGTTTGCCGAGGTGTAAGATCAAAATCGGGGAAGTCGTTGGCGGCGAGCGTATCACCGCAAAACGGCCGTTGACCGGCCTGTCACCGGATGAGTGAGCCCATGCCGAATTTGTTGCCGTGCCGCGTGCTGCTCATCAGTACCGTGTTCCTTGCCGAGACCGTGTTCCTGACCGGATTCGGCGTACTGCATGCCGAGGACAGGGCCGTTGACGTCACCAAGACTGACATTGCCACGGTTCAGTTTGCCACGGTTCAGTTTGCCAAAGATGTGCGGCCGATTCTGAACGAGCATTGCGTTGCGTGCCACGGCGGCGTGAAACAGGCGGGCGAGCTGTCCTTTGGCTACAAGGAGCATGTCTTCGGTCCCCGGGAATCGGGGGGACCGATCGTCGTTCCCGGGGACCCGGACGCTTCGGAGTTGATCCGGCGGATCACCACGGACGACGATACGGAGCGGATGCCACCGGTTGACGAGCACCCGGAGGGACTTTCTGCCGAAGAGATCGCGACGCTTGTGCAATGGGTGCGGCAGGGGGCGGAGTGGGGCGAACATTGGTCGTTCGTTCGCCCGGTCCGGCAGCCGCTCCCGGTTGTTGCCGATCCCGATTGGTGCCGTCAACGGATCGACCAATACATTCTCGCGCGTCTGGAACAGGAGGGCCTCGCTCCCGTTCCGGATGCCGCCGCGGACCGTTGGTTGCGACGGGTGACGCTCGATTTGACCGGACTGCCGCCAGCGCCTGTCAAACGGATCCGGTTTATCGAGGACGTTCGTGAACAAGGGGAAGAGGCGTATGCCGTCGCTGTCGAGCGGCTGCTCGACTCGCCCCATTTTGGAGAGCGGTGGGCGAGTGTCTGGCTCGATCTGGTTCGCTATGCCGATTCGAAAGGGCTGGGGCTCGATGGCCGCCGCAGCATCTGGAAGTATCGCGACTGGGTGATCGACGCCTTCAATCGTGATCTGCCGTACGACCAGTTCACCGTCGAGCAATTGGCCGGCGACTTGCTGCCCGAAGCGACGATGGACGATCTGATTGCGACCGCGTGCCACCGTTCCACGCAGTCGAACGAGGAAGGGGGCACGGACGACGAGCAGTTTCGTGTGGAAGCCGTCGTCGACCGGATCAACACGACCTGGCAAGTCTGGCAAGGACTGACGTTCGGCTGCACCCAGTGTCACGACCATCCGTACGACCCGCTGCGGAACATCGACTACTACCACTTCATGGCGTTCCTGAACAACACGGCCGACAGCGACCTGAACTCCGATGCCCCCCTGTTGCAGACGCCGCTCGATCCGTCCGATTATGAGACGGCCCGCAAGCTCGACCAGCAGATGGAAGCGGCCGAACAGACGCTGTGGCAAACGGGACGAAAGCTGGTCACCGACCAGTCCTTGTGGTTGCCGGTCCGAGGACTCGAAGCGGCCGCGACCGACGACACGGAGATGGCCGTCGAACCGTCTGAGGAGGGGGATCAGTATTACACCGTCGGCACCGTCTACAAGAACACCGGATTCGTGCTGAACGCTCCCCTGCCGGAGGAGTTGGCTCAACTCACCGCCCTGAGGTTTACCGCGTTCCCGCTCGATCCGCAGGCGTCGCTTGCCAATCCGGAGTGGGGCTTCGTGCTCTCGCACCTCAAAGCGGAACTGGTCACGCCGGATTCGGAGGAACCGGTGGTGATCGAATTCGCACACGTCATTGGCGACGAGCCCCGTCCCCTGCTCGATCCGCAACTCAGTCTCAACGCCGAACACGATGACGGGTTCGCGGCCTTTTCGCGAATTCATCACCCGCGAACCGCCGTGTTCGTCCTCAAACATCCGGTTGCCGTTGCGCCGACAACACGGTTACGAGTGACATTGGAGTTCAAACGGTCCTCCGGCGGCTCACATCCCCTTGTTGCCCGCCGCGGTTCGCTGGCGACGAGTGGCGACGCCCAGTGGACGTCGTGGCTCAACGATGCACAGCTGACCGACACGCGCAAGACGCTTGCCCAGTTGCAGGAACGGCGGAAGGCGATCCCTTCGGTCGCGCTGCCCGTCATGCGCGACCGCCCTGAGAACATCGCGCGTCCGACGTACCGCTTCGACCGGGGGAATTACCTCAATAAGGCCGAACAGGTCTCCGCCGGGACGCCGTCGGTCATGCCGCCGCTCGCAACGGAAGGTGTTCCGAACCGGCTCGACTTCGCCCGCTGGCTCGTGTCGGACGAGAACCCGCTGACGGCTCGTGTGGCGGTCAACCGCTTTTGGGCGCAACTGTTCGGCATCGGTCTCGTAGAGACGCAGGAAGACTTTGGCTCCTCGGGCGAGCCGCCCTCTCATCCTGCACTGCTGGACGATCTGGCGGTCCGGTTTTCGGAGGACATGAACTGGAGCGTCAAGCAGTTGCTGCGGGAAATCACTCT
This sequence comes from Planctomycetaceae bacterium, assembly GCA_029259845.1. Lineage (GTDB taxonomy): Bacteria > Planctomycetota > Planctomycetia > Planctomycetales > Planctomycetaceae > JAHBXU01. The sequence goes on from JAJDEI010000249.1 coordinate 29,274, forward strand.
TAGTTCGACCTATCGGCAGGCAGCGGTGATCCGATCGGACATTCGGGAGCGGGATCCTCGGAACAGGCTTCTCGCCCACGGACCACGAAACCGTCTCCCGGCGGAGACGGTGCGAGATCAGGCGTTGGCCGTCGCCGGGCTGCTCAGCGAGAAATTGCACGGTCCGCCCGTCCATCCTCCGCTCCCGGCGGGTGTCTGGGACCCGTTCCAGGCGGCCGACAAATGGACAACCGCCGAGCGAAACGACGAGAACCGCTACCGCCGGTCGATCTATGTCTACATGAAGCGGACCATTCCCTATCCAATGTTCGCGTCGTTCGACACGCCGTCTCGTGAATTCTGTACCGTCCGGCGGATCACATCGAACACGCCGCTGCAGGCGCTGATGACACTCAACGACGCGACGTTCGAAGAAGCGGCGACCGCGTTGGGACGACGGATGCTCGCCGGTGCGGAGACGTTGCCCGAGCAATTGAAATTCGGATTGCGGTTGTCCACCGGTCGCGAGCCGTCCGCAGACGAAGTCGCCGAATTGGAATCGCTCTATCAGCAATTGTTGGAACAACAGCCGCAGGCGCAACAAGAGCCGGCAGCGGAGACGAGCGAGGAAGAGGAGCGCGTTACTCCCGAAGAGCAGGCGATGGCCATTATCGCCGGCGTGCTGCTCAATCTGGATGAAGTGCTGACGAAGTGAGTCGCCGTGCACATCACAGACCCAAGGGACGCCTGGTGACGTCCGGCCATAACGGATAACCGCAAAGAGGAGTCAGACAAATGCCCAACCTGTCACTCGGCAGCGAGCTTGCGTTCCGGCAACTCGAACAACGGACCCGCCGTTACTTCCTGGGAGAATGTGCGACCGGACTGGGCGCGCTCTGGTTGGCGGGGTCCAATCAAACAGCCTCCGCCCAAGGCGATGCGACGACGGCAACGGCGGCGTTGCATCATGTGCCGCGCGCCAAGCGGGTCATCTTTCTGCACATGATCGGCGGCCCCAGCCAGTTGGAGCTGTTCGACCATAAGCCGGAACTCGTCCGCTTCGATGGCAAGCAATGTCCCAAGTCGTTCATCGAATCGCAGCAGTTCCCCTTCATCCGCGGCATCCCCAACATGATGGGCCCGCAGTACCCCTTCGCCCAGCATGGCGAAAGCGGCGCTTGGGTCACCGACCGTCTGCCGCACTTCTCGCAGGTGGTCGATGACGTCTGCTTCATCAAGACCATGCAGACCGACCAGTTCAATCACGGACCGGCCCAGTTGATGGTGCACTCTGGACAGGCCCGCATCGGGGCCCCTTCGATTGGTTCTTGGGTCACGTGGGGGCTGGGCAGTGAGAACGAAAACCTGCCCGGTTACATCGTGCTGCTCTCCGGGGGACGGCCGCCCCGCGTGGGCAAATCCCTGTGGGGGTCCGGGTTCCTGCCGTCGGTCTATCAAGGTGTGCAGTGCCGCTCCCAGGGCGATCCTGTGCTCAATGTCTCTAACCCGCAGGGAGTGACCCGCGATGCCCGCCGCCTGGCGCTCGATTCGCTCCGTCGTCTCAACGAACGCAATCACCAATTGTTCGGCGATCCGGAAACACTCACCCGCATCGCCCAGTACGAACTCGCCTTCCGCATGCAGGAGACGGTCCCCGAAGCGATGGACCTCTCCGCCGAGCCGGAGCACATCCACCAGCTTTACGGCGCCGAGCCCGGCAAGGTCGCCTTCGCCAACAACTGCCTGCTCGCCCGCCGGCTCATCGAGCGCGGCGTGCGGTACGTCCAACTGTTTGATTGGGGCTGGGACTCGCACGGCTCGTCGGAACAGCAGGCGATCAACGTCGGCTTCCGCGACAAATGCCGCGAGGCGGACAAGTCCATGTCCGCCCTGCTCATCGACCTCAAACAACGGGGACTGCTGGAGGACACGCTCGTCGTCTGGAGCGGAGAGTTCGGCCGCACGCCCATGCGCGAGTCCCGCAATGGTGAGCGGAAGTTTGTCGGCCGCGATCACAACCCGCACGCTTTCACCCTGTGGATGGCAGGCGGCGGCGTCAAAGGCGGCACGACCTACGGCGAAACCGACGACATGGGCTACACCGCCGCTCTGGACCCGGTCCCGCTTCGCGATTTCCACGCCACGCTGCTGCACCTGCTGGGCATCGACCACACGCGGCTCACCGTCCCCTTCCAGGGCCTCAACCAAAAACTGACCACCGTCATTCCCGCGCGGGTGATCGACAAGGTTCTGTCCTGATGTCGTCCGGTGGCGTACCGACGCTCTTGGATTGCAAATGACGTAGGTCAGGCAAAGCCTGACATTATGGATCAGATGTACGAGGGGTGTTTGATCGATCGAGCGCGGCACCCGATCGTCAGGCAAAGCCTGACGTACCCGACTAAACGAGGTGAACAATGCAATCAGTACGGCACGACGAGACGACTAACTCAATCATCCTGGATGACGGGACGCCCAGCGGATACAAGGTTGCCGTTGAGAGATGTGATACACCGGAGAAACTGCTTGAATGGCTCGGCCATCTGTCACAAAAAATCTGGTTCAAACCCTCGCAGGTGGACGACCTCATCTCTGTATGCGAGAACGTTACCGACATTCGACGTGATCGCGACTGCTGATCTCAAATTAGGACACTACCAACCACGGCCACGCACCCTACGCCGCTTGCCCAAGGACGTTTTGGAACGTTACACTCGCGTATTGTCGGTAACGCTTGGTGCATTGCATCATGGGTGCCTTCTCGGACACCAAGGGACGTCGCAAGGGTCATGCAAACTCGATGTGCAATCTCAGTGATTTCGATCCTAACGGGTCAACTTCTGCTCTTGCCGCTTGCCGCTAAAGCGGGGCTCTGGACGTTTGACAGCCTCGGTGATTTGGACGGGGGAAGGTTCCAGAGTGCAGCATATGACGTCTCGGATGATGGGACAGTCGTTGTGGGATCTGGTTGGACTGCCGTAAACAACAAGGCGTTTCGGTGGACAGACTTGACCGGAATGACCCAACTGGAAAACTCCGACCTCTACAGCCACTCTTCCGCGACATCATCAGGTGGCTCGGTGGCAGTCGGTTGGGTCTGGAATCAGGCAACGGCACGTGTCGAGGCGTTCCGATGGACACAAGCAACTGGAGCCGTTGGATTGGGCGACTTGGCTGGAGGCACGTTTGAGAGCTACGCAAATGACGTCTCCGCCGATGGAGCGGTAGTGGCAGGGTTTGGGCACACTGCCTTGGGCTACCAGGCATCGCGTTGGACGCAAGCCACCGGACAGGTTCCTCTTGGAGATTTGTCCGGCGGGATTTTTCATAGTTCAGCGTTTGGTGTTTCTCGCGACGGTTTGACAATCGTAGGCACCGGCAACTCCAGTCAAGGACAAGAGGCATTCTACTGGACCCAAGCCTCCGGCATGATTGGGTTGGGCGATTTGACGGGAGGGATATTCGAGAGCCATGCAGAAGACGTCTTGGCGGATGGGGGCGTGATTATCGGAAACGGACAGTCCGCATTGGGAAAAGAGGCGTTTCGATGGACGCCAACCGGCGGAATGATCGGTCTCGGCGACCTTCCGGGCGGCCTCTATGAAAGCGAGGCATGGGGGGGGGCGGCGGATGGGTCCCTGCTCGTCGGCTCTGCGTCTACCGATCTTGGGCGGGAAGCGTTCATCTGGGGAGTGGGTAGTGGAATGCGTAACTTGCGAGACGTGGCCTCGACTGAGTACGGACTCGACCTGACTGGATGGAGGCTGAGCCATGCCCTTGCGATGTCGGCTGACGGGCGAATCATCGTTGGGCAAGGGTACAATCCCGACGGCAACCTAGAAGCCTGGGTCATTCGAGATGCAACAACCCCCGTCCCAGAACCCTCCAGCCTGATTCTTTTCGGCCTGACCGCTGCCGGGTTCTACGGTGTGCAACTTCGACGACGACGCAAGCAACGGGCTGCTTGACGATCTGTGAATCCGAGGCAGCCATCTACCTCTTCGGGCTTGCTCTCTTTCGACCGCCACCCGTGTCCCGCATTGCACAACATCCACGCCTGGACGCCGATCTCCACGGCTTGAGTTTCTGATCGGTTGATGGCCGGGTGCCATGTTTGCATCGCGAAGCAGGGCAAGCATGCTGGGGAGGGTTGATCGCCTCCTTCGACGACACCCTCTGCGCCGACATCAAGCGAACGGCAGTGACCGAGACGTTCGAGTGACGAACGCCGGGTGCCACTGTTGGCGAGTGAGTTCGCTTGTACGTCTTGCCGGGAACGGCTTTGGATTTGGGTGGCACTGGTCGGCTTGTCCGCCAGTGCCAAGTGTGCTGCGACGGCCTGTCATCCCCGACGATCGTAAGGTCAGCCGGGGCAAGTGAAACTCGCCGTGAGTGGAGGTCGGGACTCACAAGGTTCCTCCCAGTCCACTCCCCGCTCGCACTGGCGGACAAGCCGCCAGTGGCACCCGGCGGGTCCGTCGAATGCAGGACGGGACGGAGCTTTGGCAAGCTGACGTTGAGAAAGCGTACGATGCCGTATTTTCAATGGATGGCATGGACCTTTACGTGGGTGGGACGACTTTGAGCGTCTGGTCCGTAGAGACCGGTGAACGTGCAAAGACGGTTTCAGAATTGCAGACAGGAATGCTCGCGATCACAGAGAACGGGAGATTTATTGCTGCTCCTCAGGCTACTAACTGGGACACCGAGCCGTCGGTGGCCATTTGGGAAACAAGCACGTGGAGGTGTGTACGGAGAATCAAGGGCGTTCAATCTCCCGCCTTATCGTTGGCATTCAGTAACAGCGGCGTAGAGAGCCCATTGTTTCTATTTGCGGGGACTCGTGATGGCGTGGTCATGGTTGTCAACGTCGCGTCTGGCAAGATCTATATGCAACGCGTTGTGCCCGACGGGAAAATGTGCAGTATTGTCGTCGATCCCGACAACGATCTCGTTTTTACTGCGGAACGCAATAATAATGATTACCTGGAGCACGTTAGGCAGTGGTCCCTTTCCGCGTGGATCGAACGTGTCAAATAGCTGCTAACGTCAAGTTGTCATGGCAGTTTTGACGTGTGATGCCAGGGCTTCAGCTTGGTAGTGACGTAGGTCAGGCTTTGCCTGACGATCGAATTCCGCGATCGAGCGATTAAACACCGTTCGTGCATCTGAGCCATTATGTCAGGCAAAGCCTGACCTACCCGGCTGCTTCGATCCCGAGTGAGAGTGTTTGTCGGGTTGCGGAAGCATCGTTGTCACAGTCACTTCGCAGGTGTCGGCTGGTAGAGCCATACCTTTCAGAGTTACCGCCGACGCCCGCATAGTCTGCCAGTGGCGTACCAGGAATAGAGAATACGGTGCGTGGATTCGAGTGACCGGTGCATTCGGAACGTGCGAGCGACGTTGTTTCACGTTCGACGTCGATCCTTCTTTGGAACGCACCTCGTGAAGCCACGACCACGCACCTTACGCCAATTGATGATTGACACCTTGTCTTTTATCCGTGGCAATCTGCCCCGATCCGCTTCATCCGCGTTTCCCTCTCTGTCGTAAACCTGACAATCACCACTGGACGTGACGAGGGCGTTGGTGTCCAACGGGCGCCATTGACGGAGGGGGCTGTTTTCGCGATCGTGCGGCTTCGATCATGAGAAGAGACGACCGAAGGACCGATGCGAATGAGTGACACCGCCACGCCGACATTGCTGGAAATCAAGAACCTCCGCACGTACTTCGACACGCGGGAAGGGGTCGTCAAGGCGGTCGACGGACTGACTGTTGAAATGCGGGAGGGGGAAACCCTCGGGCTGGTGGGTGAGTCCGGGTCGGGGAAGTCGGTGACGTCGCTGTCCATCATGCGGCTGCTGCCGGAGCGGTCGGCGCGGATTGCGGAGGGGTCGATCTCGTATCTCGGCCGCGATCTGGTGCGGCTGCCGCAGTCGGAGATGCGGAGCATTCGCGGCAGTGAGATCGCCATGATCTTCCAGGAACCGGGGACGTCGCTGAACCCGGTGTTTCGCGTGGGGAACCAGGTGATCGAGGCGATCGTGCAGCATCAGCGGGTTTCCAAAAAGGAGGCCCGTGAGCGGACGATTCAGCTTTTCCGGGAGGTCGGCATCCCGGATCCCGAGCAGCGGATCAACATGTATCCGCACGAGATGTCCGGCGGGCAGAAGCAGCGGGTGATGATCGCGATGGCCCTGTCCTGCAATCCGGAATTGCTCATTGCCGACGAACCGACGACCGCGCTGGACGTCACCATCCAACAGCAGATTCTCGATCTGATCCGCAAGCTGCGCGACGAGCGGGGCATGTCGATCCTGTTCATCACACACGATCTGGCAGTCATCGCGGAGATCGCTGACAAGGTCGCGGTGATGTTCCGGGGGGAACTGGTCGAATACGACACGGTCGACCGCATCTTCGCCGATCCGCAGCACCCGTACACCAAGGGGCTGCTTGCTTGCCGCCCCAAACCGGACTCGACCAACAAGCGGTTGGCGACGGTCTCGGATTTCATGGAGATCAAGACGAAACCGGACGGCAACGTCGAGCTGATCGAAAAACAAATGACCCCGGAGCGGCTCACCCAATTGGCCGACAAAGGGCGCGGGCGGTTGCTGCACCCGAAGTCGGAACTCAAGGCGGTCGGGCATCCGTGGGAGGAGGACCAGCATCCATCAGACACCCGAACCGTCGACGAAGGGACGCGACCGCTGCTCGCCGTTCGCGATCTCAAGGTCTATTTCCCGATTCGTGCGGGTGTGTTTCGCCGGGTGGTCGATCATGTGAAGGCGGTCGGCGGCATCAGCTTTAATGTGTATCCGGGGCAGACACTGGGACTGGTGGGGGAATCGGGCTGCGGGAAAACGACGACCGGCCGTGCGATCCTCAAGCTGGTGAAGATGACCGCCGGTCAGGTGGACTTTGGCGGCGTCGACGTGGCGGGCGTGCACGGCGCAGAGTTGCGAAAGCTCCGCTCACGGATGCAGATCATCTTTCAGGATCCGTACGGGTCGCTCAATCCGCGGATGACCGTGCAGAACATGCTGATCGAGGCGATGATGGTGCATCGGCTGGGCACTTCGCGCAGCGACCGCCGGGACCGGGCGGCGCGGCTGCTCGAGGAAGTTGGTCTCGAACCTGGGCATCTCGGCCGGTATCCGCACGAGTTCTCCGGAGGCCAGCGACAGCGAATCTCGATCGCCCGCGCCTTGGCGGTCGAGCCGGAGTTCATCATCTGCGACGAGTCGGTCTCCGCACTCGACGTCTCCGTGCAGGCGCAGGTGCTCAATCTGCTCAAGGATCTGCAGGAAGATCGCGGACTGACGTATGTGTTCATCAGCCACGACCTGGGCGTGGTGAACTTCATGTCCGACATGATGGCGGTGATGAACGCCGGCAAGATCGTGGAATTCGGTCCGTCGGAGGCGATTTACGCCCACCCCAAGGAGGAATATACGCAGCGTCTGATCGCATCGATTCCGGACGATTCACTGGAGTTGATTCGCGAACGAATCGAGCAACGAAAGGCCGCGCGGGAGCGGCGGCTCGCGGGGGCAGTGACGGGGTAGCGGGGTGGTTCACGTCAGGCACCATGTCCGTTGCGCGAAACAGAGTTTCGCGAAAGCGTGTTCCCAAACCGGAGTTTGGGAACGAGGGTCCAGGTTCGAAGGCGGAATTCGGAATGGGGAATTCGAAACGGTATCGTTTGACGCGAGCGCGGTTCTGCACGCCGATTGACTGCGATGCCTTTGATGGATGAACGCAAGTTGGACATCGAAGATCCCGATGGTCTCGTCGCGTGGCTTCGCCGTTCGGGGCGAATCGAGCCTGATGAGCGGCCGCGATTGGAAGTGCTGGCGGGGGGCGTGTCGAACCGGACGGTGCTTGTCGAGCGAACCGGGGCATGCCGTGATTCGTGGGTGATCAAGCAGGCGTTGGACAAGCTGCGGGTGCAAGCGGACTGGTTCTGCGATCCGCAGCGGGTGCATCGGGAGGCGGCGGGGCTGCGGTGGCTCGCGAAACTGACTCCGGCCGGGTCGGTCCCTGCGTTTCTGTTCGAGGACCACGGACATCACCTGTTGGCCATGCAGGCGGTCCCGCAACCGCACGAAAACTGGAAGACGGTGCTGTTGGCGGGACGCGTGGACCGGTCCCATTGCGAACAGTTCGGCACGCTGCTCGGGACGATCCATCGACGCTCGTTTGAGCGTCGCGACGAGGTCCGTCCCGCATTCGGGGACCGCACATTCTTCGAGTCGCTGCGGCTGGAGCCATACTACTCTTACGCTGCGACAAACGCACAGGGAGCGGCCGGTTTCCTGGAGCAGTTGCTGGCCGAAACTCGCCGGCGGCGGTTGACGCTCGTTCATGGGGATTACAGCCCCAAGAACGTGCTGGTTCACAAGGGGCGGCTCGTGCTGCTGGATCACGAGGTGATCCACTGGGGCGATCCGGCCTTTGACGTCGGATTCGGTCTGACGCACTTTCTCAGCAAGGCCCACCTTTTGCTGGCGCATCGGCAGGACTTTGCGGACGCTGCGCGGACCGTCTGGCGAAGCTACCGGGCTGCGATTGGCAACGACTCCTGGCAAGCCGGACTTGAACAATACGCCGTCCGCCATACGCTGGGCTGCCTGCTGGCGCGCGTTGCCGGCCGATCGCCGCTCGAGTATCTCGATGAGCGGGAACGGACTGTTCAGCAAGACGTCACCGTCGCGTTGATGGGCGAGCGGCTGGAAACGGTTGATGCATTGATCGAAACTTTCGTGGAAAGGGTTTGAGCTTGTCCTCCATTCAGACACTGCGGGCGATTGAGATTCTCGACAGCCGCGGGCGGCCGACGTTGGAAGTCAGTTGCGAACTGGCCGGTGGAGCGTGTGCGTCGGCGCAGGTTCCTTCGGGGGCGTCCACCGGAAAGGCGGAAGCAGTCGAACTGCGGGATGGCGACGCAAGCCGGCATGCAGGCTTGGGGTGCCGCAGGGCAGTCTCCAGTGTGACCGGGCCGATTGCTTCCGCACTGTGTGGCCGGGAGCTTGAAACTCAGGCCGCCGTTGATGAGATGCTGATCGCCGTCGATGGCACAGCCGACAAATCGCGTTTGGGGGCGAATGCGATTCTCGGCGTCTCGATTGCCGCGGCTCGCGCGGTCGCTGTCGAGCGCGGCGTTCCGTTCTATGAGCATCTTTCCGAGATGATCGGAGAATCGCCCCGGGCGCTGCCGCGGCTGACGATCAACCTGTTCAGCGGCGGACGGCATGCGGGCGGACAGGTCCCTATTCAGGACGTTTTGTTAGTCCCGGCCTCGGCGACGACGATCGATGACGGGCTCGCGATGGTCTGCGCGGTTTACAAGGCGGCTGCTGAGCTGATCCACAGTAAGTACTCGGTGAGGTTGTTGACGGCGGATGAAGGCGGATTGGCGCCGCCGTTTGCCGGCGTCGAAGCGATGCTTGATGACACGGTCGCAGCGATCACAGCGGCCGGACTGCGGCCCGGCGACGACATGGGCATTGCGATGGATGTCGCCGCGTCTCACTTTTACGATGGCAGCCGCTACTTCATCAGCACGGAGCCGTCCACCGCCGACGACATGATTGGTCAGGTGTCCCGCTGGGTTCGGGACTACCCGATTGTGAGTGTCGAAGACCCGCTGGCGGAAGACGATTGGGAGCACTGGCCGATGATCCACGCCGCCTTGGGCGAACGGGCGCTCACCGTGGGAGATGATCTGCTCTGCACGAACCCGGCGCGAATCCGACGGGCCATCGAGACGAAATCCTGTAACACCTTGCTGCTGAAGGTGAATCAGATCGGGACGCTGAGCGAGGCGGCGGAGGCGTTGGCATTGGCGCGGGCAGCGAACTGGCACGTCACCATCAGCGCCCGCAGCGGCGAGACGGAGGACTGCTGGCTGGCGGACCTTGCCGTCGGCTGGGGCGCTGATCAAATCAAGGTCGGCTCGGTGACCCAGTCTGAACGCTTGTCTAAATACAACCGGCTGTTGGCGATCGAAGCGGCAACGCGGCTGCCGGTCGTCGACTGGCCGCGGGCGGCGGTGCCATGAAGCTATTTCAAAACCTGTTTTCCCTGTGGGTGGCTGGGGTCGAGGCTTTCCGAGCCCCCGGATACAACGCGTCTGGGGGCTCCCTTTGGTCGACCTCAGCCACCCGGCGCTTCAAGCACGGCGGAGGGATGACCGAGAACTCGATTTCCGCATGCCGCCGCCATTGGTGTCGGTTCGACGGCAGAGCCGTCGGCTTGGGAATGTCGCGCCCCTCGCCATTCGCCTCGCGCCGCTCGGGTGATGTATGACCGGGAGTCGGATTTCAGCCAAGGGTGTTGAAGGTGCGGTCACCGGCGTCGCCCAGACCGGGGACGATGAACTTGCGGTCGTTCAGTTCCGCATCGACGGCACACACGTGGACCGCCGTTTCCGGATGCGCTGCGATCACGGCGTCGATGCCCGCTTGGGCGGCGATGATGGCGAGGAGCTTGACCTGCGGGACTCCCCACGCCTTGAGCGTGGCGAGGGCGGCGTTGGCGGAGCCGCCGGTCGCCAGCATCGGGTCCAGAATCAGCGCGACATCGACCGGCTGTCCCGGCGGGAGCTTGCTGTAATAACGCACAGGGCGGGCCGTCTCTTCGTCCCGGTACAGGCCGAGGTGCCAGACCTGAGCGTCCGGGAGCAGGTCGAGGACCGGTTCGACCATGCCCAGTCCGGCACGAAGGATTGGCACGAGGCCGACCGTCGAGGAGAGGACCGATCCGGCCATGCCGGTGAGGGGCGTGTTGATCTCGACAGGCCGCTCCGCCAAATCCTGGGTCGCCTCATAGGCCAGCAACGACGCCAGTTGCCGCACATGGCGGCGGAATGCAACGGGAACGGTTTCCTCGTTCCTCAATTCGGTCAGGTGATGCCTGACGAGCGGATGGTCGACGATGCGTACCGGAGAGAGGGGAGCGGTCATGGAGGTCTCTCGTTGTCGTTGTGCGGGCAACGGGAAAGAGCGTAGCACAGTCGAGCGACCCGTAACAGGAATGTGCGGACGCCGACAGCAACGGTCGCTGATACACGTTTCTTACGACAAAGGCTTCAAAGTTTTGCTTCCAGCGAAAGCCTATGATGTCGGCGGAGAACCACGGAAGAAACGGAAGGGACGGAAATGAGGACGACCTGCTGTTCCGAGCAGTCGCTGAATTGGCGATTGGGGACCGAGGGATTCGTCGTATTCGCCCGATTCGCGGTTCCCTGTTTTCAACCACGAATTGCGCGGATGTGACGAACGAAACTCCTCGTCAATACAATCAATGCCTCTGTCATTCCGTGACTTCCGCGTGTTTCATGGTTCCTGTTCTCTGGTTCTGTTTATTGCGGACCTGCCGAGCTGGGTTGGCATAATGTCTGGTTGCCGGCCGGTAACCGTTCACACCCCGGATAGCAGGGTGGGGGGTGGTTGGCTGGCGAAGTGGGCTTTGACGGCGTCGGTGACGAAGGTGAAGACGTTACGGTTCTGCTGGCGACAGGTTTCGATCACGCTCAGCAGCGTCTCCACGA
>JAJDEI010000250.1 GCA_029259845.1 Planctomycetaceae bacterium
CTCTTTCGAAACACCCCCCTGGGCGACGGCCTTGCGCCGAACGCTCGCGTCGAAGAATGGGCATCCCAGTTCCAATCACACTCCCCCCAAACCACCATGAATCACACTTGACCCGCAACGGACTCTCATAGAAGCCACCCCGCCACGAGTGAGCGGATGCACCCGCGGCACGGGCGGCATCGATCGATGCTGTGGGCGGCGCGAGTAGCACCACCAACCACGATTGAGGGGCCGCGGAGAGAGGACCTCGTTGGAGACGACGTCCGGGAGAACCCGCCCGATGGTTCCTCAGTTCTTGTCGCCTGGTTCCGGCGGCACGTCGCTCTCCTTGGAATCGGCGGGCGGGTCAGATTCCGTCTCCGGCTTGGACTCCGCTTCCGGTTTGGGATCTGTGGGCGATTCGGATTCAGCCGCCGGTTTGGACCCTTCTGCTTCGGACTCCGCTGCCGGCTCTGAAGCGGGAGGGGTCGCGGTTGTGGTGACCAATCCGTCCACGGGCGTACTGGCCGCCTGAAGTATCTCGCGAGAGGCGTCGTTCTGGACGAATGCCACGAGGCGCAACCGCGACACTTGCGCGGGAAGCGGAGGGAGGACGCCGCCGGACCTCACGTTGGCCGCCTTAATACCGGCTTGAATGTCGGCGAGAATCTCGTCGATGGCGATGTCTGCCTCGTAAGAAAGTGCACCGTCCGTGGCAGCGATCCCCTCAGCACCGCCCGGTATTTTGCGGACGACCATATCGTGGATGCGGATGCCGTTGGGGGCAGGGTAGTGGACGACCTCCTCGGCAAGGCACAGCCGCAGCCGCCAACTCGCGGGAATCTCGTCGGTTCCATTCACCGTCGCGCTGAGGTGAATCCCGCCGTCGTCCGCGTGGGCGGACAGGTCGATGGTGAGGTCGCTGGTCTGCTCCATCAGAGGGGTGAGCGCCCCTTTGAATGAGACGTAGATTCCCCCCGAGGCGAAGAAGCCCCCTCCCGCCTGCGGGCTCGGAGCGCCGTTGAAAAAGACGGACGGTGTGCCGCGGATTTCGTAATAGGCACCGCGTTGCTCGCCATCGGCGACCGTGAGCGGGTCGGGACCGGGGATATGCAGGTGATAGCGAAGCATCAGGAACCGGGACTCCGGAAAGTACTTCTCCAGTGCCCCAGTGGCGACATCCGCAGCCACGCAAGGGGGACAGGTCGCTCCGGTGAAGAGTTCACCGAGGACGACCTGCTGATCCTCCAGCGCCGGTGCAGCCGGCTCCTTTTCCTGGACGAATTGATAGACGAGGTTCTCGTACACTTCGTCGAGATACGCATCCAGCGCGTCCGGCTCGCGGCCCAGTTTCTCCCAGAGTTCAACAGCCTTGCTGCGGCTCCCGGGAGTCGACGGAAGGGCGACCAGTTCCGCAAGCAGGGAGAGGGCTTGCTCGGTCTGTCCCTTTTTCTCCAGAATGTCCGCGAGTTTGGAGGTCGCCAGGAGATGATAGGGATTCTCCTCGCGCGCTTTTTGCAGAATGGCCACTCCCTGTTCCTGCTGCTCCTGGTCGTCCGAATCAACCAAGACCAGTGCCCGGCCGAGTTCCAGCCGATCCCGTAACGATTCCGGAGCATTCTCGCTGAGCCCTTTTTCGGCGATGTCAAGATGCCGGAGGGCTTCTTCGGGCGACTTCCCCAGCAGTGCCAAGGCGAATCCGATATCGAGATGGGTCCGATTCGCCAGTCGTTCGCCCCAATGGGACGCCGCTGCCAGGTAGTGCTCTGTAAAAGAAGACAGGTCGACCTCATCCGTCGGCTGTCCCTGAAGGATGACGAGCGACTGATTGTAAAGTTGGAACGCCATCGGCGACATTCCGGCTTCGTCGGCCAGTTTGATCAAGTTCTTCAAGAGGTTGTCATCTTGCTGCATCGAATTGAGCTTGTCGTAATCGGGGTTCCGCTCCTGGTAGTCCGATTGGCTCAATGTTTCCCGGGCCGAGGCTCGCAGCGTTGCCATGTCGAGGCCGGCCACCCCGGAGTCGACGTTGCCCCGGACCTCACCGTCTGCGAACGCTCCCATAAAATCGACAGAGCGGCCATTCGGGGCGACGAACGTCAACTCGACCGCGTTGTCTCTGATCTCGGATTCGGCCAGCGTCCACCCCAGCGGCGAGTCACCCACGACGCTGACGTCAAAGCCGCCTTCCGAAGGCGTGATGTCGACGATCGCGCAAAGGATGTTGCCGCCAAAGCCGTGCAGCGCGAGTTCCCAACGACCCTCCAGCGACGTCCGCGGCTCGAGAGGTTTGGCAGGCTTCGCCGGCTCGGCCGTGGAACTGTCTGCTGTGGCATCATCCGCTGCCCCAGCTGCGCCGCCTGCCAGAAAGGCACTGGTGCTGGCACCGGCGGGATCCGACGTTCCATTTGCCGACGATGCTGGGAGCTTGTCCGATACGGAAGCGTTGCCCGCACCGACGTCGGCACCGTCGCCCGCGCCATCGTTGCCGCCAGAGCAGCCGTGAAGTAAAAAAGGGAGCGAAACGAGCGATGCAAGCAGCAAAAAACGCAGAATGACCATGAGACCCTCGGAGGAGAGGACGGGAAAGCCGGCCCACAGGGAGCGGAAAGTGATGACAAAAACTCTCTGCAACTATACGGGGCACCGCGCCCACTGTCGAGATGCCGGCCTCAACCTCGCAGGGCGAACGCTTTCTCTACGATGGGGGGATTGCCTGCGATTCGCCGTCGGCGTTGCTTCCGGGCTAACTCCCATCCACGGTTCCTGTTAGCCCGGAGGCAACGGCGACAGACAACGTCCGTGAGAGACCCCAACTTCTACGAAACGGTTGCCCTGCTCAATCTCGGCTGTTTGGGGTGCGGGCGCTCGTTGGTGTCGGTGCGGATGTTCAGGATGACGGCGGCTTTCGTCTCGTGGTCGATGCGTCGTAACCTGCACCGGGCGAGCGTGGTGACGTTTCGGCGGCCTCACGGAGCACAACGTGGCTCAGTGGCTATCCGGAAGCTGACGGTGCGTTTTTCCGGGAGCCTCGGCCTT
>JAJDEI010000026.1 GCA_029259845.1 Planctomycetaceae bacterium
CGGCCGGCAACCCGGCCAGCTGCTGTTCAGAAATCGGCGGTCCTGTTGGTCGCTGCGACATGGAGGAGATGTCGCAGAAAACGCCATCTGTGAAAAGACGAATTGCTCACCCAACCTCGTTCGAGGTGTGAACGGTTACAACCAGACGTCCGACGGCCACCGCAGATCGGAAGCTTTGCCGCTCCGCGGTCTGCGGCGGTTCCCCCTGCACGGCACCTGACGTGCGGGGGGGTTTTCTTTCATAGGGGACGTCATGGAGCAATGGGTCATTCCTCCGGTCGACGTCATCGACTCCATGCTTCGCGACCTTCAAGTCGATCCCGCCGTCATCGACCAGATGCTCGCAGGCTTGCAAGTTGATCCCGACGTCATCGACCAGATGCTTCGCGATGGCGAAGTGGCTGAGCAAGAGTTAGCGGCCTCCCTTGAGGGTCAGGGAGACGTTATCGCCGAAATGCTAAAGGGCTTCGACATGCCTACCGGGACGTGACCTGAGTCACCTCCTCCCGTTCGGACGCAACAGCGGGCAAATGCGGAGGCCGTTTTTGCGATCGGTCGCCGCGATCCGAGCCAGTTGGCCCGCGCGTGTCAGGTAGTCGCGGCTGGTCGTGACAACTGACAACCCGCGCAGTCGTCAAATCGTTCCAAAACTGGTTCCCGAAGTCTGACTACCAGACGCGCCTTGTCGGGTATTCATGGTTTGACAACGCTGACAACTTTTGCCATCCGGATTCGACGCAAGTCCTTATCAACTTGCATTCGTCCGAAGTAAACGCGAATATGTCTAGCGTATTGCAGAAGCGTGCGACTCTGAATCAGGTAGTCGGGGTTCAAATCCCTGCCGGGCAACTTCTCTTACCGGCGACGGGTCCCTGCGTCGTTCGGCCCGGTCGCTACGACACGGCTCTCATCCGGAGCGACCGCTGGAAGTGGTTGCGCAAGGTCCGCGTCCCGGCAACACCGATCACTGGTTTGGGCTGCCTTTCGTCTGGCCGCGCCCCGTCTCTCGGGCAACGCTCGTCTTTCGCGCGATTCCCGTTAGCCGTGCAACAAATGAGGAAGTTATGAGCGTCCGTGCGCTTCGATGGTTTTGTGTGGCGATGCTGTTGGCCGCGGCTGGTGTTTCTGGTGTCGACGCCGCTCCGCCGGACTCGACCGACGCGGACCGCAGCTTTCGTCTGCCGGACGTCAGCGGCGGGACCGTGGAACTCGTCCTCGGACAGGCTGGGGATTTCACGGTGATGTGCTTTCTTGGCACCGAGTGTCCGCTGGCCCGCCTGTACGGCCGGCGTCTCGCCGAGATGGACGGCGCGCCGGAAGCGGTAGGAGTGCGTTTTCTGGGCGTCAACAGCAATCAGCAGGACTCGGTCGAGGAGATCGCCGCCCACGCCGCGGAGCATGGGATTCGATTTCCCATCGCCAAAGATTACGGCAACAAGGTCGCCGACCGGTACGGCGTGACGCGGACTCCGGAAGTGTTTCTGCTCGACGGCGATTTGAACGTGCTCTACCGAGGCCGCGTTGACGACCAGTACCTGCCGGGACAGTCCCGCACCGCTCCGCTTCGTGAGGACCTGCTGATCGCACTTCGGGAAGCCCGGTCGGGAAAACCGGTCAGCGTTGCCCGTACAGAACCGAACGGCTGTCTCATCGGTCGCGTCCGCGAGCCTGCGGTCGATTCGGACATCGCGTTTACCAATCAGGTATCGCGGATTCTGAACCGGCATTGCGTGGAATGTCATCGGGACGGGGAGATCGGCCCCTTCTCACTGACCGACTACGAGGAAGTCATCGGCTGGGCCGACATGATGTTGGAAACGATTGACGATGGCCGCATGCCGCCCTGGCACGCCAACCCCGAGTACGGCCACTTCGCCAACGCCCGCCACATGCCCGAGGCCGACAAACAAACGCTCAAGGAATGGGTCGCTGCCGGCACGCCGTACGGCAACGTCGAAGAGCTGCCGGAGCCGCCGTCTTTCGCCGACCGCTGGCAACTGCCGCGCGAACCGGACCTCGTCATCGAGATGCGGAACCGCCCGTTCACCGTCCCCGCATCCGGCACCGTCGAATACCAGTATTACGTGACGGACCCCGGCTTCGAGGAGGACATGTGGGTCACCGGCGCGCAGGTGATTCCGGGCAACCGGTCGGTCGTGCATCATTGCATCGTATTCGTCCGCCCGCCGGACGGGTCGTCGTTTCAGGGTGTCGGCTGGTTGAGTGCCTATGTGCCCGGGCAACGGACGCTCATTCTTCCGCCCGGCCATGCGCGGTTCGTGCCCAAGGGGTCGAAGCTGGTCTTTCAGATGCATTACACGCCCAACGGCGTCGAGATGCAGGACGTCACAAAGGTCGGCCTGTTATTCGGCAGCGACGCGGAGATCACCCACGAAGTGCTCACGCTGGTGGGCGTCGATCAGGAGTTTGAAATTCCTCCGAACGACGGCGACTTCGCGGTGAAGGCCCGCGTCTCCCGCATCCCCACCGACGGCACGTTACTCGCGGCAGTGCCTCACATGCATCTGCGGGGCAAAGCGTTCCGGTTGGTTGCTCGCGACAAAACCGGTGGCCGGAACGTGCTTCTCGATGTGCCCTGCTACGACTTCAATTGGCAGCACATCTACCAGTTTCAGGAGCCGCTGCCGCTCTCCTCGATTGAGGATCTCGAATTCGTCTGCCGCTTCGACAACTCGGGTGACAATCCGACCAACCCGGATCCGTCGCAGTACGTCACCTGGGGTGACCAATCGTGGGAGGAAATGGCGCTGGCGTTCTTCGAGATCGCGCGGCCTCGCGAGTCGAAGGCGGTTTCCTCCCCGTTGACAGACGCAGAACAGGCCGCGCGGCAAGCGAAGATCGAACAGTTCGTCGCCCGGTTTTTCGAAAAGTTTGATGCGAATGGCGACCGGTTGGTCGAGCGCGACGAAACACCGCTGTCCCTGCGTCGCTTCGGGTTCCGCCGCCTCGACAGCGACGGCGACGGCACGCTGACCGAATCGGAACTCGAAGAGCTCGCCCGCCGCAAGATCAAGTTTTAGCGCCTTGCCGGGCCCTGGTTGGGGAGTGGGAAGTTGAAGTTGGAGTTCAAGCTTTAGCTTGCCTTCGCAGCCTCAAGGCTGAACTCCAACCCCAAATCCCCTTGTTTCCAAACTCCCGTTTGGGAACACACTTCCCCGAAGCTCTGCTTCGCGATCTCTCACCCGCGGTCGTCCTTGGAAGCCGAATGACGAGAAACGGAGTTTCTCGAAAGGGCGTTCCCAAACCGGAGTTCGGGAACGAGGGAACAAGGACTTCACCGGCACGCACAGACGACTCACAATCTGACGCTCGGGCTGACAGGGGCCCTCACCTTTTCGGAGACGAAACGAACCGTGTCACGAGCTTTCGACCGTTTTGCCCGCTTTGCGACCGGCACGCCGTCGGTCATGCTGCTGTTGATCCTGACGATTACCGCTGTCGCCCTGGTCGGTTATCTCGACGCCAACCGGGTGAGGCGTCTGTTCAAGTTCAAGGAGGTCTCGCCGACGCCCGCGCGGCAAGTCGACAACGATTTCGCAGAGGTCCCCGACGTGGAAACCGTAAGCCTGTCCGGGGCGGATGCGATTCTGGTGGTGGAATCGGACCAGTTCTTCACGTCGGAGGGGGCGCTGGCTCTGCGGAAGATCGTCGAGAATCTCGAAGCCCTCGACCACGTTGACAGCATCCTGTGGATGGACCGGATTCCCATCCTCAACATCTTCGGTTTTCCGCAGCCGTTGTTTCCGCGGGCCGAGTCGTCGGATTCGCGCTTTGTTGATGCCAAAGAGCGGGCGCTCAGCCATCCGCTGGTGGGCGGGCAACTCCTCTCGCGCAATGGCCGCACGTTGCTGCTTCTGATCAACTTCGAGTGGCTGTTTGTCGAAGGAGACGACGACGTGACCGGGCGACTGCACGACGTTGCCGCGCAGACGCTGGCCGAGTTTCCGGAACTGGACTTCGACTTCTATGTCACCGGCCGTGTCCCGTTCTATCTCACGATCCTGCAGACCCAGGAAGCAAACGCCTTCAAGTTTCAGATGATCGGCTATTCGATGATCGGCTTGATGTCGCTGATTTTGTTTCGCGGCCCGACAGCCGTGCTGATCGTGGCGATGGCCCCCACGCTGGGCGTGTTCTGGACATTGGGCATCCTGCGATACTTCGACCTGCAGCTCAACCCGTTTAACGACGTCGTGCTTCCCGTGCTATTGAGTCTCGTCGGTTTGACGGACGGCGTGCATTTAATGGTGCAGATACGCCGCTTGCGGGCTTCCGGGCTCAGCGGACGGGAAGCGGCCCGGCAGGGCATCAGTCAGGTGGGACTGGCCTGCGCGCTCACCTCGCTGACGACGGCCATCGGTTTCGGTTCGCTGTCCCTTGCGCACAGCCAGACGGTGCAGGAGTTCGGCTGGTCGTGCGTGATTGGCGTCGTGCTGACGTTCATCGCCGTGGTCACTGTGATTCCCCTGGCGTGCACAACCTTTTTGGGCCGAACCGTGCACGTCGGCCACGACAAGGGCCTGATCGACCGCAACCTCAACCGCATCGGCGGCCTGATCGAGTCTGTGCTGGCCCGGTCCCGTTTCATCAGTTACCTGGCGATCGGATCCACGCTGGCCATGACGCTAATCTCGCTCTCACTGCGGCCGGACGAACGCCGGTCCGGGGCGTTGCCGGTCCATTCGGAGGCCGCTGTCGGCATCCGGCACATGGACGAAGCGTTCGGCGGATTGGAGTTCTCGGCGGTCGATGTGCGGTGGTCGAAAAATGTCGAGGCCGATTCACCCGAGGTGCTGGCGGTCGTCACTCAGGTGGACGAGTTGCTGCGCTCCGAAGAATTGATCGGCCAACCGCTGTCGATCCGCAATTTTCTCGATACGTTTCCGGGGGACGGAAAGCCGGCGGAGCGGATGTCGATGCTGGAGCTGATGCCTCCGCCGCTCAAGCGGGCGTTCTACACGCCGGAGCGGCGGGAGGCTTCGGTGAGCTTCCGCGTGAGGGACCTGGGAATCGCCCGCTACGGGCCGGTGTTCGAGCGGATCGAAGCCGGCTTGTCGGAGATTGCCGCCGAGCATCCGGAGTTTACGCTCTCGATGACGGGGTCCGCAGTGCGTCGATGGAAGCAAATCTATCAGGTCGTTATGGATCTGGTGGCCAGCCTGGGCAGTGCGACGGTCATCATTTTCCTGGTGCTCACGCTGGTCTACCGCTCGCTGAAGATCGGGCTGATCTCGATCATTTCCAATCTGTTTCCACTTGCGGTGACCGGCACCGTGCTCGTGCTCACTGGACAGTCCCTGGAACTGGTGAGCGTGTGTGCGTTCACGGTTTGCCTGGGGATCGCCGTTGATGACACGATCCACTTCCTCACGCGGTTCGAGGAAATTCGTGCGGAGACCGGGGACGATCGCGAGGCGATCCGCAGTGCATTCACCGGCGTGGGGACCGCGCTGATCATGACGACCGTCGTGCTCATCACCGGATTTGCGACCGTCCTGTTCAGCGATATGCGCGAGCAGCGGATCTTCGTCACGATGGGCATTCTGACCATCGGCTCCGCACTGGTCGGCGACCTCATTTTTCTGCCGGCGTTGTTGTCCTACTTTTCCGATCGAAACGGCGAGGCGATGCCCCTTGACGATCCGGACGCGGACCGCGGCCCGGAATCGCTCGTCGAGCCGGACACGCTTGTTGCCGAACCGGCGGCCGCCGAGTAGCCCGGACAGTTCATGGCGACCGACGCGCGGCAGCGGCCGTTACCGCTTGCGGAGGATGTAGACGACGTCTTCGGTGGTGCGGGTAATGCTGATCGGGTCGTTGATGTCGTAGGCGAAGTCGTAGGTCTCGACGAGTTCCCAGGCGGGGACGCGGCTGAGCAGGGCCTTCATCTGACGGGCGTTGTAGGTGCGGTAGTGCATGACGTCGTCGATTCGCAGGTGCCGCGTGGGGGTGTAGACGTCGATCCGCATGCCCAGCTTTTCCATGCGGCGGCGGAGGTCGATTGCCTGCGACCACATGTGCGAGTTAACGACGAGGTTCCCGCGGCGGGCGGACCACGACTCCTCCTCGCAGCGGCCGCCGTCGGTCGGGATCAGATGCAGTCCGAGCACGTACAGTCCCCCCTTGGCGATGGCGTTCGCCATGCACTGCAAATGCGACTCGGCCTGCTGCTCGGTCGGCAGATGCCGAAAACTGTTGATCATATTGAAGGCGGCGTCGCACTTGCGCGCGACTTTGAAGTCGGACATATCGCCGACGGTGACCGATTCGGCGAACCGGTGCCGGGCCATGCGGGCGTTGCAGTAGCCGACCGCCTTGGGATTGAGGTCGTTGCCGGCAACATCGTATCCCGCCTGGGCGAGCTTGATCAGCAACCGTCCGGTGCCGCACGCCGGCTCGAAGATCCGTTGCACGCGGCGCCCGGCATGCTTCTCGAAGCAAAGCTGCAGAAAATCAAACTCGGCCTTCCAGTCGGAACCGAAAAGCAAATCGTAGTATTTGGGGAAGTCGTACAGGTCACCGCGGATGACGTCGGGCATTGTCGTGTTTTTCGAGAGGGGGACAATTGTGCCACTGCATGACCAACCGAGAGGTGCGCTGCACGGCGAGTTGGCACACAACAGTTGTGGCACAGCCGGTTGAACACTCGATTTGGCGTGCCACTGCCGTGTCGGCAGTGCGAGAAACCAAAGCGTCTTCCTACGTCGGCACGGCTGACACAGCCGTGGCACACGTTTTGTTTTCAGAGGTTGTCGCGTCATCAAAACCGGGGGCGGCCGTCGCCGGGTGGGGGTTGGTGGCTGGCCAGTTTGCCGCGCGGTTTCCAGTTAGGATGGCCGACGTGGGCGGCGTCCATCATTGCTTCGAGTTGCTGGACGACTTCGGGGTGTTCATTGGCGATGTTGTGGGCTTCACCGAGGTCGGTGTCGAGATCGTACAGTTCGGCCTTGCCGGTGCCCATCGGCATGCGGATGGCTTTCCATTTTCCTTGACGGACCGCCTGTTTGCTGCCCCGTTCGTAAAATTCCCAGTAGAGGAATTCGTGCTGCTGCTGGCGTTCGATGCTGCCGGTGAGCGTGGGAACGAAACTGACGGAATCGACGTTGTCGGGCGGATCGACGTTGGCGAGTTCGGCAGCGGTCGCCATCAGGTCGCCGAAGTAGCCGATGTGATCGGAGACTAACCCAGCGGGGGCCGTGCCGGGCCAACGGGCAATGAACGGGACGCGGATGCCGCCTTCGTAGAGGTCGCGTTTCATGCCGCGCAGAGGGCCGCCGGGGTTGAACCGCTCGGTGTCGTGCCCGCCCTCGTCGTGGGGGCCGTTGTCGCTGGTGAAGATGACGAGCGTGTTTTCGTCGATGCCGAGCGCGGCCAGTTTGTCGAGCAACGTGCCGATGCCGGTGTCCATGCGGGTGATCATGGCGGCTTGCCCCTTGTCCTGGTCGCTCCAGTCTTCTTCGGCGTAGGGGCCGAAATCAGGGACCTCCTGTCCGTTGCCGGTGCCGCGCCTCCCCTCGTTATTCGCGTGCGGAATGGTCAGTGCCAAATACAGGAAAAACGGCCCCTCGTGCATCCGATCGACGAATTGCAAGGCCTCGGCCATGATGAGGTCGTGGCTATAGTCGACGCGTTTGGTCGCATAGCCGCCTCTCACGGATCCGAGTGTGCGACCGGCGTGCGTGACTTCGTTTCGGAGCGGCATCTTTTCGCGGTTCCGCCACAGGAACTCGGGATAGTAGTTGTGGGCGTGTAGTTGGCTGAGGTAGCCGAAGAACTCATCGAAGCCTTGCGCGGTGGGAATGCCTTCGTATCCGCCTTCCATTTCATCACCGAGGCCCCATTTACCGAACAGGCCCGTGGCGTAACCGGCTGACTGAAGGATTTCCGCGACCGTTAGATCTTCGGGGCGAAGGGTTTGGATGGCCATGTCGGCCCCCGCGTTGCCGCGAACGTGCGTATGCCCCATGTGCTGACCGGTCATCAGCACGCTGCGGGACGGAGCGCAGACAGTGCAGCCGGCGTACATGTTGCGAAACTGGATTCCCTCCGCCGCCATGCGGTCCAGCCGCGGCGTCTTGATGAGTTGTTGTCCGTAACAGCCCAGGTCTCCGTAACCGAGGTCGTCCGCCATGATGAACACGATGTTCGGCGGCGCGGCGGCACTCAGCCGGGCGTCGTTGTTGCCGGCACCGTCGACGCCCGGACAAACGATGGCCAAGAGGCAGACCAGTGGCATCAGTCGAGTGACTTTCATCGCGGTTGTTCCTCAGAGACGAGATTCTTTCGATGTCGGGGGCGGCAGGACGGGTGGCCCAGCCGGCACGGCTGGGTGCCGCAGGCACAAGATGCCTCACACTCAGTTCGCGACCCGTCTGAAGCGTCCGGACGCTGCGTGTGAGGCATCCTGTCGCTTCGCGACCCAGCCGTGCCGGCCGGGCCACCCCGCGTCAATCCACGAAAATCGGTGTTCTCCCTTTTTCGTCCGTTGGTTGCGGGTGTCCCGCGCCGGGCCCATCCGCAGCACACAAGCGAGAACATTCAGCGGTCTGCCAGTCCCAGGTTCTGCATGCGACGATAGAGCCGCGCCCGCGTGATGCCAAGCAACTGGGCCGCCTGGCTCTTGTTGTGATGGGATGCGTCGAGTGCTTGTTGAATGTGTTCGCGCTCGACGTCCGCAAGTTTGTCTTCAAGCGGCACAAGGTCAACCGGTCGGCTGGGCCCCAGTGATTGGGCCTGGGCACCGGCTCGAAACTCGAACGGCAGGCATTGCCGTCGAATCACGTGCTGATCGCAGCGCTGGCGTGCCTCGGCGATGACGGCCTGCAATTCGTCCAGGTTACCGGGCCAGGAATACTTTCGGAATGCGTGCAACACCTCCTCGGCAAAGTCCGCGATCTGCATCTCCTGGTCGCGATTGAGCGATTCGAGGAAATGTTGGGCGAGGAGGGAAATGTCGTCAGGGCGATCCCGGAGCGGGGGGACGAGAATCTCCTGCGCGGCCAGCAGTTGGAAGAAATCCTCGCTGAGCTTGTCATCGCGAACGGCCAGGGCCAGTCCGTCATTGCTGGATGACATCAGCCTCACGGGGGGAGATGTTTCATCCGCATGCTCTCCTGTCGGCCCTTCCGGTGCCTGTTTCCAGAACTCGGTGGGAAGAGGCCGTCCGCATTCTTCGACGAGCGTCTCCTGAATGCTGTCGGGCAGCCGGTCGGCGTGCTTCAGGTACAACGTGCCGGGTGAAAGCCGCGAGGCGTCCGGATCACGCGCTTCCCGCAGGACACGGTTGACGGTTTCCGAAAGTTCCGACCGCGTGAGCCGCGCGACGTCGAGGGGAATGAACGCCCGCCGACGGGACTCCCCTCGAAAATGGATGAGCCGGGCGAGGTGCTCTTTGCCGGTTCCCGGCTCTCCCTGAAAGTGAACGCTGCCGGAGTGCCGGCAGGCCAGTTCGACCTGTTGCATGAGCCGCCCAAAGCGGCTGCTGCGGCCGACCAGCGTGGTGGCGTTGTACCGGCTGAACAACTCAGTCCGCAGTGCGGACAACTCGGCATGCCGTTGCTGGCTGAGTAAAGCCGTCTCGCCGGCTGATGGCTGCGGAATGTCGGAAACGATCCCCAGGACTCGGTCGGCTTGATGGTCGTCGCTGCGTAACGGAAAAAAACGAATCAGTTTCGGCAGGCGGTCGCCGGAGCGGGTCAACACAATCGCGGGCACCGTTGGTTCGGCTCCCTCGAAGGCTTCCGGCGGAGGGCAGAAAACGCCCGTCAACGCTTCGACCTGTGTGAAGTCCGGGTGTGAAACGAAATCGCACACCTGCCCGACAACCTCGTCCGCCGACCAGCCGGTGAGCTGCTCGCACCCCGCGTTGAAAAACACGATCCGTCGGCGTGGGTCGACGACAAACACCGGCGTGGCCGTCGATAACAGCCACGTGGCCAGCCCACGTCGTTTTCGAGGTTGTGGAGACATTCAGGAAAATGTGTACGGAAGCCTGTTCGGACCCGTCTCAGGAAGCGCAAGACCCCGTCAGTCTAGGCTCTGTCGGAGAACCATTGTAGCCATCACGCCCCGCGTGATGGGTGCATGGGTGCATGAAGTGAGCGCGCCAGTCAGTCATTGGAAGTTTACGCTTGTCCTGACATCACGCGGAGCGTGATGGCCACTTTCGACGTTTCCGACAGAGCCCGGCCGAATCCCGACCGTGACACCCGGGGGGCCAACGGACTCCGGCGTCCGGTTGAAGAACATGTGACCCGGCCGTATCAGCCGTGTCGGGATCGGAGGACGCCCAAGTGAGCCGGACGGCTAAGACAGCCGTGGCCCGACGACGGGAGTCTGGCACGGAGTTGTGACTCACCGCTGCGACCTGCTGAGAAAGGGAGTCGGCCGGACCGGCGTTTCTTGTTGAATTCGGCGGCCTGGGGAGATTTGCTGCGACAGCTAGTTGTCATAGCGACTCGGAGACTGATGCGGTCAAGACCGGGTGTTCACTCGGACGTCCCGCTCCCCTCAGCACGGGAATCGACTGGTGTCAGAGATGGTCGACTGCGAAATCTATTGCCCTCACTGTGCACAACGGGTGGATTTGCGGATCGGTCTCGGACAGAGACGTTTGCGGTTCGCCATTTCGCTTCAGGCGGAGCGTTTCGGCACGGAGATTGACTGTGACCATTGCGATGCCGGCTTTATCTATACCCGTATTCGCCCGCAACAGCCCCAACAGCTCGGGCGGCCCCACTTTGACTTGGCACCGAAGGGCACGAAAAAAAACAGGGCGCGTCGGCCCTCCCGCAAAAACCTCGGCTAGATGGCGAATGATTCTGAGTATCAAACTGCTGTACGATGCGCGCAACACAATCCGACGTTCTGTTCCAAGGGGTGATGGATCAGTTCGGGGACGCGCAGTACGGGAGATCTCTCCGATGTTTTCGAAAAGAGCGAGCTTTGTGTCACCGCTCGCCGGCTTTGGCTTGCTGTACTACGTTTCGATCGCACCGGCACAATCGCAGGACCCAAGCAACGGGTGTTGGGCCGACAGTCCGTTGAAGAATTCATTCTGGTTGCGAGCGATCGAAACTCATCAACTCGGCGTCGCCCAATCTCGACGTCTCTGCGGATATGTCTGCGATTCGGCTCCATGATCTGACGAGTTTCGCAGCGCTCTCGCGGACGATGCCGTTTTCAACAGACTGCTAACCAAGCCGCAACGCAACCGTCTGGGGACGTCAACAGGGCAAACGTTTTGTTGAAGCTCGGGCGTTGCACCGACATCGTTCGTCGCCGTTGGCTCCGGGCTAACACCAATCCATGATTCCTGACAGCCCGGAAGCAGCGCCGATGGCGAACCGCTGACACGCCCCGTCGTGAAGAATACGTAATTCCCGGGGGGCGTCACTCACAGCCGTGCCCATCAGAGTTGGCGCGATCCTTGACGCGTGCGGCTAAACGGGAGAGGGACGAAGCGGCTTCGTGGTGATCGGAGGCGTCGTCTCGTTGGTTTGGCGAGTTGGAATGCCTCTGCGGAACGTCTAGAATACGGTCGACGAGACCTGTTTCTTCCCGCGGAGTGTGACGGTGCCCGGATTGCAAGACCTGACGATCGACGAGTTGATCGAGGAATTCGAGTTTCTCGGCCTGTGGGAAGACCAATGCCGCTACCTGATCGAACTCGGCGAGGAGCTGCCCGACCTCTCACCGGCTGAGAAAGTCGAAACCAACCGTGTCCACGGCTGTCAGTCTCAAGTTTGGTTCGTCCCGGAGATTCACAAAGACGCAGCGGGGGTGACGATCGAAATCCGGGCCAAAAGTGACGCCCGTATCGTCGACGGACTGATTGTCGTCCTGCTTGCACTGGTGAACGGCAAGACGCCCGCAGAGATTCTCGAAACTGACTTCGCCGGGACGTTCAAGAAACTCGGCCTCGAATCCCAACTCGTGCCGCAGCGACGCAACGGGCTGTACTCAATGGTCGAGCGGATTCGCGCGATTTCCCGAGCACACGCCGCGGCGGGCGGAGAATGCGACGGCGGACACAACGGCGAGGCGACAGACGGGGTCCCCGGCACGGCGGCATCTACGAGCCGACGGTCGCAAGAAACGCACCCGTCCCTCCCGGTCGCCGAAGACAAAAAAACGTTCGACATCGAGGCCGTCCGTGCCCAGTTCCCGGCGCTGCATCAAACGCTCGAAGGGGGTGTGCCGGTGACGTTTTTGGACACGGCGTCGTCCGCACAAAAGCCGCAGGTCGTCATCGACAAGGAACGTGAAGTCTACGAACAATACTACGCCAACGCCTACCGGGGCGTGTACCGGTATGGGGACCGCATCAGCCGCGAAGTGGAGGCGTCACGGGACCGCATTCGCGGGTTCATCGGAGCGGAAAGTACGGACGAGATCATCTTCACCCCCGGCACGACTGCCGGGATCAATCTCGTTGCCAACGCCTGGGGCCGCAAGTTCCTCAAGCCGGGCGACGAGATCGTGCTGAACGAAATGGAGCATCACGCGAACATTGTGCCCTGGCAGTGGATCGCCCGGCAAACCGGTGCCGTGCTGACGTATGTTTCGCTGACCGATGACGGCCGCTTTGATGTCGACGCACTGGATTCCGCCCTCAGCAAGAAAACGCGGCTCGTCGCCGTGACGGGCATGTCAAATGTTCTCGGCACCGTGCCCCCGTTGACGGACATCATTTCGAGAGCCAAATCGGCCGGCGCCCTCGTGCTCGTTGACGGTGCCCAGAGTGTCCCGCACATGCCAACGCATGTTGTTGACGACGGCATCGACTTCCTCGCCTTTTCGGGACATAAACTGTACGGCCCGAGCGGCATCGGCGTGTTGTATGGCCGCCGCGAGTTGCTGGACGCGATGGACCCGTTCCTCTGCGGCGGGCACATGATCGACCGCGTGACGACCGACGGTTTCACCGTGGCTCCACTGCCGGCGAAGTTTGAAGCGGGCACCCTCCCCATCGCTCAGGCGATCGCCCTCGGCCGCGCGGTGGAATTCGTCATGGACCTCGGTTTCTGCCCGGTGCACGAGCACGAACAGTCCGTGCTCCGCCATGCCTGGGAACAGATGCAGACCGTGCCCGGCATGAAGATTTACGGTCCGGGTTGTTCGCATCGCGGCTCGATCATCAGCTTCACGCTGGAAGGAGCCGCCGCTCAGGACGTGGCCCAACTCATGGACCTCAAGGGTGTGTTCGTCCGTCACGGGCACCACTGCACGATGCCCCTGCACGCCCGCCTCGGCGTCCCGGCCACCATTCGGGCGAGTTTCGGCCTGTACAACACCAAAGCCGACGTCGATACGCTCGTCGACGCCCTGCAGTTCGTCCGGCACGAGCTGAAGCTCTCATGACGCACGCGCCGCCTCCCATCAAACTCTCCCGACGATGGCACTATGCCCGGGAGCAGGCGATCAGCTTCCTGATGCAGCAGGCGGTCGAGAACACCGGAGTGGTCTCGCTGGCCGCCGGGTTGGTCGACTTTGCCAGTCTGCCGGTGGGCGAGACGCGGGCCGCCATGACGACGTTGCTCGATGACGATGCGGCTGCACGTCAGGCACTGCAGTACGGGACGACGCTCGGGTCAGATCGTCTCCGGGGATTGGTGCGGGAACATCTGGCGCGGCTCGAAGGCATCGCCCCCGCCGATCTGGGGATCGACGCGGAGCAATTGATTCTCACAACCGGCTCCCAGCAGTTGCTATCGCTGGTCTGCGAAGTGCTGCTCGATCCGGGGGACATTTGCCTTGTCGCCGGACCAACATACTTTGTGTTTCTCGGCAACCTGAACGGCGTCGGTGCCGAGACGATCACCGTCGACACCGACGACGGCGGGATTTGTCCGCAGGCGCTGGAGCAGACGTTGGCCCGGCTCGAAACTGAGGGAAAACTCGACCGCGTCAAACTGATCTATCTCGTCAGCTACTACGAAAATCCGAGCGGCCTGTGTCTCGCCGAAGAGCGGCGGGGACCGATTGTGGAGATCGCCCGCAAGTGGTCGAAGCGGCAGCGGATTCTCGTGCTGGAGGACGCCGCCTATCGCGAGTTGCGGTATGACGGTCCGGCTCTCCCCAGCCTGTGGAGCCACGACGCCGCGCGGGACACCGTGATCTACACGCAGACGTTCTCCAAGAGCTTCGCTCCGGGGCTGCGCGTCGGTTATGGGGTTGTGCCGCGCGATCTTGTCGGCCCGTTGTGCGACCGCAAGGGAAACGAGGATTTCGGCTCAGCCAATTTCAATCAGCATCTGTTGGCGAACGTCCTGGAGAGCGGACTGTACGCGTCTCATGTCGAACAGGTGTGTGCCGCCTATCGCGAGAAACGGGACGCCATGCTCGCCGCCGCCGATCGGTATTTCGCCGACATTCCCGGCGTGACGTGGGTGCATCCCCACGGTGGACTGTACGTCTGGATGAGTCTTCCCGAACACGTGGAGACCGGCTTTGAAAGCGAACTATTCCAGTCGGCGTCGCACACGCACGGGGTGATGTACGTGCCGGGCGAACTCTGTTACGCCCAGCCGCTCGCGGAGCGGGCGCGGCACCAGATGCGGCTGAGTTTTGGCGTGCAGACTCCCGCCGGAATCGACGACGGCATGAGGCGGCTCGCCGCCGCCGTCCGTGCCGCTGTTTAGCCGAACATTTCAAATGTGCGGCGAAACAGCCAACATGCGCAACCTGTCGGTGAGACGTGTCGTCCCATTAGGTCGTGTTGACATACGAACTGGGTAGCACGGGTTGTCCCAACCCGTGTCGCATCGCGACAAGAAGCCTCTGGGGAAATCGTCCGGTCAAGCACAGGCTTCCTGCCGCTGCGCGGCACCGGTTGGGACAACCGGTGCGACCCCATCTCCTGCGGAAAAACCGACGGATTGAATGTCAACACGACCTAGTACGGCGTCTTGCCGGTCGAATGTTGCCATGCCTCAAACGTCGCTCGCGCCTCATCCCGTAACAGCCGCGTCATCGGGATGCGGCGTTCGTCGACCGGCTTGGAGAACTCCTCGTAGAACGCGCTGTCGTCGAAGCCGATGGCGGCCGCATCGGCCCGTGAGTTGGCGTACCAGACCCGGTCGAGCCGCGACCAGAGAACGGCCCCCAGGCACATCGGACAAGGCTCGCAACTCGTGAACAGCTCGCAGCCGTGCAGGTGGAAGGAGCCGAGCGATTCGCAGGCCCGACGGATGGCGATGATCTCGGCATGGGCCGTGGGATCGTTGAGCAACGTCACGGAATTCTGGCCGCGCCCGACGACGTCGTCAGCCCGGACGACGACCGCCCCGAACGGTCCCCCGCCCGCTCCGACCGACTCCCGCGACAATCCAATCGCCTCCCGCATGAATCCGCACCGCCGCTCGTCTTCCGTCGAGTCTTGGTTTCGCAAGTTGGAGTTCATGCTTCAGCATGCCTTTCGGTCGGTTCATCGTCGCTCAAAACAGCCTGAAGGCTGAACTCAAACTGTGAACGTTCGGCCGTCACACGTCGGTGAGGTTGCCGGTGTCGTCGAATACCATCTCGCCAGGGGGGGCGATGATCTCGATGTCCGGTTGGGCCTCGATCTCCGGGAGGCAGGACTCGCTGACGAGAAGTTCCGCCAGATCGAGGGTGTCGGTGATCTGGACGATGCGCGAATCCTCCAGTTCCGTGAGTCCCAGCGTGGAGACGGCTGCTGCGATCGCTTCGCGGTCGGTGTCATAGACGCAGGGGATCATGGCTCCTTCGGGGTGTCCGCCGGTAATGCAGTTCGTCTGCATGACGTGCCGGTCGATCTGGTCGACGGCCCGCTGGACGGTGAACTCCGTCAGGCCGATGCCCGTGCCGTTGCCCTTGGTCTTCTCGGTAAGCCCCCGGACGAAGATGCGTTTGCAGTTCACCTCATCCCGGTCGGTGGCCCGGTGCATGGCATATTTGCGACCGACGATGTTGGTGTCCAGACCGGTCCCGCTGATGTCCTTGCCAATCCGGTCCACAATCAACAGGTCGATTTCGTTGAGCGGGAGGCGGGGCAGCCATTGCTTGGCCAGTTTGAGCAACTCAACTTCGCGGTCGAAGAACTGCGCGGGGGCGACCGCTTCAATCAAAGCCGTATCGTCGTACGCGTTTTCGACAATGGCGACGCCGGCG
Organism: Planctomycetaceae bacterium; assembly: GCA_029259845.1. Classification (GTDB taxonomy): domain Bacteria; phylum Planctomycetota; class Planctomycetia; order Planctomycetales; family Planctomycetaceae; genus JAHBXU01. The sequence goes on from JAJDEI010000026.1 coordinate 16,153, forward strand.
AGAATATTGCACCGCTCAATGACGGCGTTTGCGACGGCCTGAATGATCTCCAGAAAGCTGAAATCATTGATCGCCCGGTGATAGATCTTCGCCCCAGCGTGCTTGCCGAGGCCGATCAGCATCATTTTGTGCAGGCCCGATTCGATCTCGCCGACAAAGCCGGTGTGCGGCTTCACCCGGCCGGAGACGATCACGTGGTCCGCTTCCCACGCCCGTTTGTCGAAGTGCACGGGGATGCCCTGCGGCGTGGTCTCGACGACGACCGTCTCCATCGACGCGCGGATTTCCGCACCGGTGAATTCCTCGGTGACACCGTACCCTTCGATCAAGCCCCGCTGCCCTTCTGCCGTGCCTCCGCCGTGGGACCCCATCGCCGGCACCAGAAACGGCGTCCCTCCCAGCGATTTGACATGATCGACGATCGCCTTTGTAATCACGGCGATGTTCGCGATCCCGCGGCTGCCGACCGTAATGGCAACCGTCTCGCCTGCGCGAACTTTTTCTCCCAGGGCGAGTCGGCTCAGTTGCCGTTCGACTTCGGCCGGGATGTCCTCGACCTGTTCCGCAGGAAAGTGTTGCCGGATTCGCAGCATTCGAGGATAAGGCATGGGCGCAGGGACCGGGGTTCAGGGCTCAGGGGTCAGGGGGTCCGTCGGGATGATTTAGCATCGCACAATTGAGGGGACGTATCCAGTATGGCGGCGAAAGAGAAGTCACCCGGTGTCTCGACCGGGAAGTCGTCGACGGGAGGGAGTATGATGCACCAATCGCCTCCAGCGTGGAAAGTTGGAGTTCATGCTTTAGCATGCCCGTTGAAAAACGTGTGCCACGGCTGTGTCAGCCGTGCAGATGTCTGAAAACTGACTGGTTTCTCGCACTGCCGAGCCGGCAGTGGCACGCGGAATTGAGTTTTTCAACGGACTGTTAGCATGCTTTCCCGTGGGGTCATCGCCTCACGCAGCAGCCTGAAGGCTGAACTCCAACTTGGGGGTCGAGGTTCGATGAAGCACCAGAAGTCTATTTACGTCAGACGTTCCGTATGTCAGCCGATGACGACATTGTCGTGACTGAGGCGATTCGCATTCCGCGGTCGGAGCTGACGTTCCAGTTCTCGCGGAGCGGGGGGCCGGGGGGGCAGAACGTCAATAAAGTCAGCAGCCGCGTGCAGATGCGCTGGAATGTCGAGACGACCGAAACGCTCCCAGAAGACGTTCGCCGCCGGTTGAAGTCGCTCAATCGGCGGCGCATCAATTCGAACGGCGAGCTGATCGTGACCAGCCAGCGATACCGCGATCAGCCGCGGAATATCGAAGATTGCCTCGAAAAGCTGCGAGAACTGGTTGACGCCGCCGCCGTGACGCCCCGCCGCCGCCGACCGACCCGGCCGTCCGCCGGCTCCCGCCGCCGCCGTCTACAGGAGAAACGGGAGCGGTCCGACCGCAAGCAACGCCGCCGCCCGCCGCGGCTCGATACGGACTGATCTTGACGCACCGGCACAATTTGCCGGATAGTCCGCCGCTCACTGATGTCGATCTGGCATCGTACCGAGCGCCAAGGTCCAAGCGTGCAGGAGGCACGGGGTCATGAAGCGATGGATTCCGCAAGTGGTCATCGTCGGCTATTTGAGCGTGCTGATGTACGGGCTGTTCTGCCATGCCCTGTACTACAAGGTCAACCAGCACCCGGCGATGTACTGGATCATCTGGGACATGTACTGCGGCTGGTCCGCCTACGAGACGCGGAATCACGTCATCGGGGAGGGGGAGAGCGGGCAGTATTACCAGTTGGCTCCCGGCCCCTGGGGCAGCTTCAAGCCGCACGGCGATGCTGAACGACGCCACTACGACTACACGGGGCTGCATTCGGTCCGCCTGGCCCTCAACACGCTGCGGCACACCGAGCACGAGCCGATGGCGCGGCTGCTCATTGTCGAGGAAACGTGGCCCCGCAAGTACAACCTGTCCGACGAACTCTGGGCCCGCCGTTACACCGAGCGGAAGGACAAGCAGTCGTACTACCAGATGCGCGGCATCTACACGCCGGACGGCCGGCTCACCCATGAGTGGCCCTCCTGGCTCACGCGGGTGTCTCAGGAGTGCGTGCTCGACAACCCGCGATTGCTGGCCGACATGAAAAAGGGCCGGCCGTTCTACGCCGTCGAACCGGGCTCGAGCCGCAGCCGTGTGGTGCCGACGGCGTATGAGTTGCCGACGGCGCAATAGTGGGCCCACGGGATGCGACCCGTGGGCTTCGGATGCGACCTGTGGGTCTGGGGTGAACCACTCACCGTTCCTATTGAGTTGATTGTTGCGATGACCAGACGATTCATGACGCGGTGGAATACGTTCTTCTTCTCCGAAGAAGTGCCCTATGGAATGGCACTTGTGCGGTTCGTCCTGCCGCTGGTGCTGTTGTTCGGCGTCTTGCGGCGGTGGGGGTTCGTTCGCGAACTGTACTCGCTGGATGGCTCGCCGACGCCGCTGTGGGTGGGATACGGGGCTTCTCCGCTGTTGCCGGAGGTGGCGGCACCGTTGGCGGTCGCGTTGTTTGCCGTGCTGACGGTCAGCCTGATGGCGGTGAGCGTCGGATGGAGGACCCGCCTCTCGCTGATCGTTGCCTGCGTGTTGTATCCGTATTTCGGAATTCTGGATGCCGTGGGCACGCTGACCAAGTACACCGTGATCGGGTCACACGTGTTGTTGCTGTTGGCGCTGTCGGACTCTGGGGCGGTGTGGTCCGCCGATGAGTGGTTCCGCCGACGCAGCGATGCACGCAATCCGTCGCCGGCCGGTCTCCGCAAGTCGCCGGTTTGGCCGCGAAGGCTGTTGCAACTGCTGGTGGGCCTCATTTATCTGGGAGCCGCCTTCACGAAAATGCACACGCCCGCTTATTTCAGCGGCGACCAACTGACGTTCTGGATGCTGGCGGACATGAATTTCGAGAATCCGCTCGGTGGGATCATGTCGTTCTATCCGCCGCTGCTGACGATCATGGCGTACGTGACGATTATCTGGGAGGTGCTGTTTGTGTTTCTGGTGTTCTCGCCGGTGTGGCGTCTCCCGGCATTGGCGATTGGCGTCGTCTTTCACATCCTGACCTACTTCACGCTGGGGCTGATCGTTTTTCCGCTGCTGTTTCTGGGGCTCTACTTCGTGTTTGTGGAACCATCCGAGGCGGAGCGGGCGGCAGTGCTCGTCAAGCGGACAATCGCACGATGGGGCATCGCCGGACAACGACAGACCCGGTGGTCGCTGCCCGCACCGTCGGCCTCGTTCCGACCGGCGTACTCGTTGGCAGCGTGGGGCCTGTTGATGGCGACAGCCGCAGTCGCCAGTGTGGAAATCGAACATCGCCGCGATGTGTACGGGGAACACTCTGCGAACGGGCCGCTACCGCTCAAGACGATCGGCCCGAAGCTCGTCAAAGAGATGCTCGGCCCGAGCCGGCCACTGCGGCCGCAGGACATGTACTTCGCGTTCGATGTCGGGACGAAGACGCTGGGCGGACAGTTGTCTGACTCCTGCGACACCTTCACTCACGGCGAGCGGGCGATCGTGCAGTGCAGTTTGCAGCCGCCGCACCCGGACATGTGGGTCGAGGCCAACCTCCACGATGCCGACGACCACCTGATCAAGCGGATCGGCAGCGTGGTGCCGCGCGAGGACTTGCGGGCTGAGTTTTATTACCTGTTCGACGAGTCGTTCCTGCCCGGCGAATACGACTTTGTGCTGCGATTCGACGGCGTTGAACTCACCCGCCGCCGCGTCACCCTCGAAGGCCAAACGCCCGCCTTGACGGCGTCCCGGTGACGGCAATGGACTGGGCACGCGGTTGGGTGGCGGGGGCGCAGCAAGAACATGCAGTCCTCGTGCCGCGCCGATCACGGGGGCCGTGCTGCCGTTTTATTGACCGTACACTGCCCCCGGACCGAAGGGGCTTCGTTATCCCGTGCCCAGACACGCTCCCGCCACCTCTCCTTGTTGGCGAAGACACCCGGTGTCTCGAACGTGTCACACCGTTACCGGCATATCGCGTGAGGATTCCCGGCGTGGGATGAAGGCACGATTGAGACACCGGGTGTCTGGTCGATTGTCCTAGCGGCATTAGGACGTGTTGGCATTCAAGAATGGGCCGCACGGGTTGTCCCAACCCGTGCGACCCCGCGACAAGAAGCCTTTGCGCCAATCGTCCGGTGAAGGACAAGCTTCTTGCCGCTGCGCGGCACCGGTTGGGACAACCGGTGCTACCCGAAACTCCCTTTGAAATCAGACCGTTTGAGTGTCAACACGACCTAGTGGGCGCGCATCAGGATTTCGCCCTTGCCGAGTTCGAGGAAGTCGCCGTGATGCCGGTGATACAGGGCATCGGCGGCTCCGTCCGGCACGGTCCATCCCGCCTGTGACAGATGGCGGAGCAGCACCCTGAGGATCGTCGGCTGATAGGTGCCGCTGTAGCGGAACGTGGGGAGCAGGTCCGGAGTGTCGGTCCCCAGCAGGACGATCGAACCGCGCCGCATGCCGGGACCGTAACGGATGCCGGGCTCTCCGGCGATGACGATCGTGCCGGCGATCATCGAGACACCGGCGGCGTCTCCCGCGCGACCGCCGACGGCGATCAGTCCCCGCCGCATGGCATGGCCGATTTCGTTACCCACGTCGCCGTCGATGAGGATTTCGCCGCCGGTCATCCCTTTGCGCCCTCCGCGATAAACCGAGCCGGCAAGATGGCCGGCGTTGCCGCGCACATGAATGGAACCGCCGTGCATCTCGGCCCCGGCCCAATCCCCCGCGTTTCCATTGACGATGATCTCCCCGCCGGTCATTTCCGCTCCGAGGTGCATGCCGGCGTCGCCTTCGACCCGAATGGTCCCGCCGGACAGATGCGTGCCGATCAACTTGACCCGCGAACAGTCCCCTTGCCACACGAGTGTCTCATCGTCAGACGCGGATCCGCTGACGTCGAAGAACTCGCCCACGGCGACCTGTTTGTTGCCCCGTTGGATGAGCGTCGCCTTGACGTCGTCGGCTAATTGAGCGCGGACCGTCTCCAGTCGGACGGTGTCGACCTCCAACGGCACGGACGACGGCACCCGGAGTGAAAATGTGAGTGGCATGAGTGAATGTCGAGTGATCGGTGCGGAATCAACCATCGCTTGCGGATGAGCACGGCCGAAAACGGCGGATGACGCCCAAGGGCAGTGCGAAACCGCAAACGGCGACCGTGGGCAAGCGGCGGCTGTAAGTCTGTGATCGCGGTTGTATCACCCGCTCCGGGAATCGGCAACGTTACGCGGCATCGTTGGTCGTCACCCATTCGCTGGTGTCGGCCGGTTGGCCGTGCTGATTGACTTCGCGCACCGCGAGGAGCAGACCGACAATCAACTGTCCGGTCCCGACCGTCACCAACACCGCATAGAACACCGTCGCACCGGTGGCGGCCCCGGGGATGCCGACCGCCGTGCAAACAGCGAGAGTGAGCCCATACCCGGCGAGCAGCGTTTTGAACTCCGTCGGACCAACCGTTGCGAGTGTGAATTCGCCGATGAGTTTGGCTTTGATGTTCGTCAGCACGGCCGTGGCGAACAGGACAATGACGGCGACGAGCCCGAGATCGAGACGCCCGCAGGCGACGGCCATTCCGACAAGCCAGTAGGCGAAGGAGATCGGGTCGAGGAAATGGTCGAGCAGTTCGCCACCGTTGCGGCATTGGCCGGTCGCGCGGGCATGCGTGCCGTCCAACACGTCGGCGAGATGATTGCCCACGATCCCCACTGCCGCCAGCAGTCCGCCCCACCAGGTGGACGTCGAATAGGCCAACCCAACCGCGCCGGCGACCGCCAGGCCGTGCCCCAACAGCACGATCGCCTCCGGTGGCAGCCTGCGGGGGATGGGCAGCCGATGATACTGCCGTTTCACCGGAACCGTGAGATAAGGGTCCAGCAGACTGTGTGAGATTCGCCGGCTCATGAATGGCTCCGAAAACCTGTGGCGCGTGCTTCTGATCGGGAAGTTCCCCGAACGAGGCGTCCCCGCAGACGGAATGTCACGAGGAAAACCTTTCTTGTTTGATATTCGCGAAACGGAGTTTCGCGAACGTGCGTTCCCAAGCCGGAGCTTGGGAACGAGGTCCCAGAATCAGAGCCCGGAGCGTTTGCGACGGGAGAACAACACGTTTTCGGACGCCGGAAGTGTGGTCCGATCGCCGCCACATGCCTACAATCCCGCGAACGCCCTGTCATTTGGAACGCGACCCCCGAGGAGACGTGATTCGTGCGAGACTCGATGATTCTGACGACGGTGATCTCCTGCCTGGCGGCAACGTCTTTGGTGCGGGCGGACGACTGGCCGCAATGGCTGGGACCGCAACGGGACGCTGTTTGGCGGGAGAGTGGAATCGTGGAGTCGATTCCCGAGTCGGGGTTGCCGGTCAAGTGGCGGGTTCGGGTCGGTGGCGGATACTCCGGTCCGGCGGTTGTCGGCGGGCGGGTCTATCTGTCCGACTATGAACTGGAAGAAGGGACGCTGATCAACAATCCGGGCGGACGCAACGAGCTGGGCGGCAAAGAGCGAATCTGGTGTCTCGATGCGAATGACGGATCGGTCATCTGGAAACACGAATACGATTGTCCGTATCGGCTCTCCTACGCCTCCGGACCGCGGGCAACGCCGACGGTCCAGAACGGCCGGGTGTATGTGCTCGGCGCAATGGGCAATTTCACCTGCCTCAATGCGGACGACGGCACGGTGCTGTGGGGCCGCGACTTTGTCCAGGAATTCTCTGCCGAAGTGCCGGTCTGGGGATTCTGCGGGCACCCGCTGGCCGATGGCGAGACGGTCTATTGCCTTGTGGGCGGCGAGGGAAGCATCGCGGTTGCCTTCCATGCGGAGACCGGCGAAGAGCAATGGCGGGCGCTGTCCGCCAAGGAGACGGGCTACTGTCCGCCCACGATGATCACAGCCGCCGGAAAAAAGCAACTGCTCATCTGGCATCCGCAGGCGATCAACTCGCTGAACCCGAAAACCGGAGAGGTTTACTGGTCGCTGCCACTGGAACCGAGCTACGGCATGTCGATCATGGCCCCTCGAAAATCGGGAGACTACCTGTTCGCCAGCGGCATCGGCGACGTTGGTGCCCTCATGAAACTGGATCGCGACAAGCCGGGAGCGGCGATCGTCTGGCGCAGCAACGCCAAGACCGGCGTCCATTGCGCCAACAGCACGCCGATCATTGAGGACGGCACGATCTACGGCTGTGAGTGCAAGAGCGGCCAGTTGCGCGGCGTCGATCTGCTCACGGCAGAGCGGCTGTGGGAGACGCTCAAGCCGACCTCCGGCACGAAACGTCCCGCCTCGCACGGCACCGCGTTTCTCACCCGGCACGACGACCGCTACTTCCTGTTCAGCGAAACGGGCGATTTGATCCTGGCGAATCTGACCCGTGAGGGGTACGACGAGCGTGGACGGTTCCATGTCCTCGACCCGACGAACGAGGCGTTTGGCCGTCCGGTCGTCTGGAGCGCTCCGGCGTTCGCCAATCGTAGCCTGTATGTCCGCAACGACAAGGAACTGGTCTGCGTCTCCCTCGCCGCCGAGTGACGGCCTCCAAAAAAACACACTCACAAAACACTCTGTGACGCGATCGCCGCTTGCGGTTTCGCAGTGGCGGATTTGTTCCGAGCGCCGAACGAGGTGCTCATCCGCAAGCGGCATCGGATTCCTGACGGGCCCGGCATAACGATGACAGGAATCACGATTCGCGCGGCGGACTGGGGCAGCGCGTCAGATTGCGCGGCGATCATCCAACTGCTCGATACCTACTCCCGTGAGCCGATTGAAGGTGGCGAACCGCTGTCAGCGTTCGCGCGGGAACATGTCGTCGCGGGATTGCGAAATGAACCCGGCGGAGTGGTGCTGTTGGCGTTCGTTGAGTCGCAGGCGGTCGGGATCGCGGTTTGTTTTCGCAGTTTCTCGACGTTCGCTGCGCGCCCGCTGATCAATGTGCACGATCTTGCCGTCCTGCCCGAATTCCGTGGAGGCGGCATCGGAGGACGCTTGCTGGACGCCGTCTGCCAGCATGCCCGCGAACTCGGCTGCTGCAAGGTCACCCTGGAAGTTCGCGAATCGAACGCCGCTGCCGAGCGACTCTACCGGCGCCGCGGCTTCGGCGAGCCGGGAGGCAAAGCGACCCGATTTCTCGACAAAGCGGTGTAACGCCTGATGGCGGGTTCCGTCAGAGTCGCGCTGCGTCTCGTCGCGCTGACGCGCCCCCGTTCGATGGCGGTGCGCGAACATTTCCGGGTGGCTGGGGCGTTGTTGAGGCAACGGAGACGTGTCCTCAGGCTGAAACCTGGGGCCGTGACGCGGTTCGTTCACCGTCCACAGCCCCAGAGTTTCGGGCGGCAAATCAATCATCGGTTTCAGATCGCCCCAGCCCCCCCGCCATCTCACGAATTGGTTGTGGTCTTGCCCCCGTGTGGAAGAGCACGCCCAAACGCGGATTGTCCCCATTGGCCCTCATGGAGTAGCATCCCCGCGCATTGGCGGCAGAAACGCCATTATTTGTTCCCAACGCTCTGTCTCAGATCATGCGTGAAGACCGTCTCTGGCGACATTTCCTTCAGCCGCGCTCGGCGGTCGGGCTGGGCATGTTTCGGATCGTCTACTCACTGACGCTGCTCGGCGAAGTGGGGCAGCTCTGCTATCTGCGGCATCTCGTGTTTGACGAGGTCCCCTATCAAGTCGCCAACTCCTTTTTCACGGGGCCGCTGTTTGCGCTGTGGATGCTGAGCATCGTCTGTCTGACGATCGGCCTGTTCACACGGGGGGCGGCTGTCGTCAACTATCTGATGACGCTGCTGACGTTCAGCACGTTCAGTTACTGGGAGTATCACGTTGACTACGTCTACACGGGCATCAACTGCTTCCTGATGGTGGTGCCGGTTGGACGGGCGTTGTCCGTCGAGGCATGGCTCAAGCGGCGTCGCGCGGTCCGTGACGGATCACCACTCCCGCCTGCCACCGTGCCGCGCGTCCACTACGACGCACTCATCCTGGTCGGCATTGCGTTGGTCTACTTTGACTCGGTGTTCTACAAACTGTCGTCCCCCATGTGGATGGCGGGCCTGGGACTTTGGCGACCGGCATCGCTGCCGCACAATACCCATTGGAACGTCGGCTGGTTGCTTGACCTCAAACCACTCATGCTCGCGCTGAGTCATGTCACGCTGGTGTTCGAGTGCCTGTTTCTGCCGCTGATGTGGTTCGACCGCCTGCGGCCCTGGCTGTTCTCGATCGGCGTCGGACTGCATCTGGGAATCGTCGTCATGTTTCCGATTCCCTGGTTCGGCTTCACGGTCTTCGGACTGTATCTGCTGCTGATTCCGGACGCGTGGTGGATGGTGTTGGCGTCGTGGATCGGGTCAGTGTCGGATCGCCTCTCATCAGTCAGTCCCCGTGGAGAATCGCCACCCGTGCCGGTCGCGGCGGCGCCGCTCAGGACGTTCGACTTGCTCAGCGTGAAGCTTGTGCTGAGCCTGGCGGTCATCGTGAGCATGACGCAGTTTCTAATGACGGCAACGGCGGACTTATCACGGGACTTCACTGCAACGGTCGGCGGCGAAAGCATCCGCAGGCCGTTCGAGCAACTCGCCGCGCGAACCCGGTCCCTGTGGCGAATCCCGTTCGGCGTCACGCGTCATCCGGTGTTCATGGACTTCCACTTTGACGGTTACGAGTCGTTCTTTACGCTGGTCGCTGTCGACGAAGACGGCACGCAGACGTGGTTGCCAATGGCGGCGGAGTCCGGACAGGGGCGGCTCGGCTGGTCCGGCCGCCTCTGGGTCAACTGGACATGGCGGGTGTCGAATCCGCATCCGGATGCGGAGATGATGCGCAGCGGCTTCAAGCGGGTCACCGCCTGGTGGCTCGGCAGGCAGGGGCGAAGACCGGCTGCGGCCAGGTTTCTGGTCATGCGACGCCACTGTGACCCCTGCGACGGCTGGAGCGAAGGATACTACCAACGGCAACTTGCTCACCCCTGGGAACCGGTCGGCGTTGCCGAATGGCAGGACGGGGCGTTTGACCTGCGGCTCGCCGCGGATGCTCTTGAGGCGTCTGTGTCGACAGCAACGACGGTGTCGGATCGATCGCGACGCGTCGCCGTCGGAGGTGACTAACGAGATGTCCTCGGCGCTCGTCATCGGGTCGAACGGCTTCTTGGGGCAGCGGTTGGTCGCAGCCCTTCGAGAACGGCGTGTCTCGGTGCAGGGTGTCTCGCGGTCCCCCTTGGCGAATGAGGAAATCCCCACCTGTCGGGCCGACGAATTGGGGACGCTCGCCTGCGATTTCGACGGCGTCTATCTGCTGGCGGCGGTCATCCCGTACGGGGCGCTGGATCGCGTGACACCTGAGTTGATCGCTTCCAACGTGTCGCTGCCGCAGCAGGTCGTCGAACGGTTTCCTGCGGCGCGGCTGGTATTTGCATCGTCCGTCGCTGTGTACGGCGCGCCGCTCAGGTCACCAATCGATGAGGAACATCCGTTTCTTCGGCCCAGCGCGTACGGGTTGTCGAAGGCGTTGGGAGAACAGACCGTTGCCGCGCATGGGAATGCGATCAGTCTTCGTTTCTCGTCAATCTACGGACCGGGCATGACGGCGGCGACGTTCCTGCCGAAGCTGATCCGACGCGGCCGGGAAGAGGACCGGCTGATTCTGTTCGGCGACGGGTCCCGCCGGCAGGACTACCTGCATGTTGACGATGCGGTGCGGATGCTGCTGGCGGCGGGCGGTTCGGGCCGGACCGGTGTCTTCAACGCGGCTCACGGCTCCTCGGCAACGAATCGGGAAGTGGCTCAGCTTGTTTCGGAACGGTTGGGGAGAATCCCCATCGAGTTCAACGGAGACGACGACAGCCCCTCGTTTGAATACTCACGCACCAAGTGGGACGATGCCTTTGCCTGTCGGCCGCAGGTGACGCTCGATGAGGGGATCGCCCGTATGCTGGCAAACAACGAATGACATCGAACACCGTGTGACGGAAACAACAGGATGACTCAAACCGTTCTCGTGACCGGCATCGGGGGAAACGTGGGACAGGGGGTCCTGCGCAACATTCGCGCCGCGTTCCCCGGCCTGCGGCTGGTTGGCACAGACATCCGCGACCTCACCGCCGGGCATCACTTTTGCGACGCGGCTTATCGTGTGCCGTATTGCTACGACGAAGATTTCGAGCGCCGGTTTCTGGGAATCTGCGAGCAGGAACGGGTCGGCCTGATCATTCCGGGGACCGACTACGAAGTGGTGCACATCGGCGAGCTCGCATCGAGAGTCTCTCCGATGCTCGGCTCGTCGCCGGAGGTAGCGCGGGGCTTCGTCGACAAGCTGACAACGTTCGAGCGGTTTCAGGAGCGGGGGATTCCGTTTGCCGCGGCTTGTTCACCCTCGGAGTTTGCCGGGCAGTTTGAAAGCGTGATCGTCAAGCCGCGCGAAGGACGGGGGTCGCGGGGGATTCATCTCAACCCGCCGGATCCCGGTTCCTTCGACGAGACGTACATGGTCCAACAGTTGGTCGCGGGGCAGGAGATCACCACGGCGTTTTACGTGACGAGAAAAAGCGTGACGAAGAAAGGCGAACTGCACGGACACATCACGTTTGAACGGGAACTGGCCGACGGCACGACCGAACGGTGCAGTGTCACTTCAGCGTTCGACGAACAGGTGCGGCCGCTGCTCGATACGATCATCGCGCACTTCGAAATCCGCGGCCCCTGCAACGTGCAGTCCATCGTGACCGATGCCGGCGAGATCGTGCCGTTTGAGGTCAATTGTCGCTACTCGGGAACGAACTCGATTCGCTCGCGGTTTGGCTTCGAGGACGTTCGCTGGGGGGTCGAGGAATATCTGCTGGGCACCCCGCCCAGCGACTGGACGCTTCGCCCCGGCGCGGCAGTCCGCGTTTTGATGGACATCATCTATCCGGACCGCACGCTCGGCGACATCACCGCCGGCGACGCCGATTCGTATCTGTTCTGATTGCGGCGATCGGGCATGATAGGGCGATAGACCGGTTAATTCCGGACCAGTGGCAGGACCGGCCTGATCCGTGGAACCGTGCGACGGCGCGTTTCGCATTCCGGGGATCGCCCGAACGATTCATCAAAGAATTGACCACGACGGCACAAAGGGCACGAAGGCAACACCTTTCGTCAACTGTCCGCTGCTTGGCAGCGTTACAGCCGCGGGGGCTCCTTTCCGAGAAGCGTGGCGCCGCCCTGGGAAGAGGTGTCCCTGGTTCCCCAAATCTCCGTGCTTCCGTGCATCCGTGGTGAATAATTCGGGCTAGGGTTTCACAGACTCTGCAAGACGACCGATCGGAGTTTGCACGCCGCGACGGAACCTCTGCGCATCGAAAAACTCTGAGACGTGTCGGTTTTCTGGCTGCGTCGGGAACCATCCGCTGCGACCAATGATCGCCCATGCATGCACTGGGGCCCCTTCTGTGATTCCTCCAGACCAGTCCGATCAACCATCGATGGCCGGTGCTGCCCTCGCCGGCGGTGCTGAAAGCGCACCTTGCCGACCGACCATCGATCCGGCGGGACCCGATGTGGTCGCTCTCCGGGAATTGAAGGAATCGGAAGCACGTGTCTGTGAGTCGGCCAATCAGGAAGAGGTTTCGTCCCAGTCCGGTTTTCTGTTGAGCCTCGTCGTCCCGGTGTACTTCGAGGAAGAGTGCATCGAGCAGTTCATTGCCGAAGCAACAGCCGAACTCGAAAAGCGCCGGCTCCATTACGAGATCGTGTTTGTCGACGACGGCAGCCGCGACCGCACGGTTGAACTGATCAAACAGGCAATCACCAAGAACCCCCGAATTCGGCTGGTCGAATTCTCGTACAATCATGGCAAGGAATCGGCTGTGACCGCCGGGTTCACTTATGCCCGAGGCGACTACCTGCTGTACATGGACCCGGACCTGCAGGACCCGCCCGACGAGATTATGAATTTCATCCACAAGATCGAAGAAGGATACGATCTCGTGTTCGGCGTGCGGGAACAAAAACGGGACACGCTTGTGAACGTGCTGCTGTCGCGGCTGTTCTGGTTCGTGCTGGAGCGGTTCACCGGACTCAACCTGCCGCGGCAGTTGGCGGTGATGCGCGTTTGCAGCCGCCGCTTCGCCGACCAGTTCCTCAAATATGGCGAGGCGAACCGGTTCATCGAGGGCCTGTTCATGAACGTCGGCATGAAACAAACGCAGATCACCGTTTCGCAGCGGGAACGCTTCGCCGGGGTGAGCAAGTTCAACTTTCGCCGTAAGATGCAGCTCGCTGTCAAAGCGATCTTCGACTACTCCGACCTGCCGCTCAAACTGGCAACCCGCGTCGGCGTCGGACTACTGTCGCTCGCGGCGTTTCTCACAGCTCTCTTGATCGTCTTGAAGTTGTTTATCGTCGACTTTCAGCTCGGCTGGCCGTCGCTGGTCGTGATTATGCTGACCGGGTTCGGCATCCAGTCGTTTTTCTTGGGGATCATCGGCGTCTATGTCGGCAACATCTATCGCGAGTCCAAGCGGCGGCCGCTGTTTTCCGTCCGCGAGCTGACGAACATCAACGGCTGACCCATGCGAACTCTGGCCATCATCGGCGGCACGGATCTCGGCCACCAGATCGCCGCTGTCGCCCGCGCCCACGCCGGCTTTCACGTCGCCGGCTTCTTCGATGACTTTCAGGAACCGGGGACAGAGACGGCGGGCGGGCCGATCCTGGGCCGGGTGGACGATATCGACCGCTGTCACCGGGAGGGCACGTTCGACGCGTTGCTGGTCGGCGTCGGCTACAAGCACGCCGCGTTTCGCCGCAGGTGCTTTAAGCGATTCTCGCCCTCTGTCGACTTCCCGACCCTCGTCCATCCCGCTGCTCATCTCGAACGGTCCGTCGCGCTGGGTGCGGGGACCGTTGTTGGAGCCGGGTGTGTCTTTGACGGCGGCGTGAGGGTTGCGGAGAACTGCTACTTCAACCCCGGCTGTATCATCGCCCACGACTCGTCCGTCGGGGCGAACAGCTTCTTCGGGCCGGGCGTTACGCTCGCCGGGTTCATCACAATCGGCGACGATTGCTTCCTCGGTGTGGGAACGACCGTCATCGACAACATCACCATCGCCCCCGGCACGCAAACGGGCGGCGGCACACTCGTCTGCTCCGACCTCACCCAGCCGGCACTCTACGTCGGCAACCCGGCCCGCAAACTTCGGGACTGCGGGTGATCCAAGGCCGTCCCGGGAGAGTCGCGGCAGATCGTGCGACGGGTGAAACAGGTCCCGCTCGCGGTTCGCGTTGTGCTACAGTATGGGCACCTCAGGAGCGAACCCATGAATGAAATCAGTGACATCACGCGCCGCGACTGGCTGGCGGGAGCGGCGGGAGCCGCCCTGGGCAGTGGGCTGGCAGGGCCGGCGGCAGCAGGACGTTCCGTCCGCACGAAACCGAAATCGGTGGCGGCTGTGGTGACGGCTTACGAAAGGGGGCTCCATGCCGACGTGCTCATTGGGAAAATCCTCGAAGGCTGGAAGCAAGACGGCGGCTCCGGACCGGCGCTGACGCTCGCATCGATGTACGTCGAACAGTTCACGGAGAGAGATCTTGCCCGGTCGATGGCGAAAAAGTACAGCGTGCCCCTCTTCGAGACGATCGAACAAGCCGTCACGGTCGGCAGCGACAGCATTCCGGTCGACGGTGTCATCAGTATCGGCGAGCACGGAGACTATCCGTGGAACGAGAAAGAGCAACATCTCTACCCGCGCCGCCGCTTCTTCGAAGCCATCACGGACACGTTTGAGAAGTATGGGCGCGTCGTGCCCGTGTTCAACGACAAACATCTGGGGCCGGTCTGGTCGGACGCAAGGTGGATGTACGACCGGGCCCGGGAGATAAAGGTCCCGTTCATGGCCGGCTCATCCATGACCGTCGGGTATCGCAAACCGGAAATCTCAGTCCCGCGAGGCTGCGAAATCGAAGCGGCTGTGGGGGTTGGATACTCCGGTCTCGACATCTATGGCAGTCACGCCCTTGAGTTTTTTCAATGCCACGTGGAGCGGCGGCGTGGTGCGGAGACCGGTGTGAAATGGGTGCAATGTCTCCAGGGCGAGGCAATGTGGCGTGCCCTGGACGAGGGTGACATCCCCAAAGATGTGTTCGACGCGGCGGTCGCCGCAGTGCCGCATCAGCAAGGCGGCATGCGGAACAGCGACCGATCGGCGTTGTTTCTGTTCCAGTACCACGACGGCTTGGTGGGAGCCATCTTCATGTTGCCGGAGTTCGCCGCCGGGACCTCAGTCGCGTTGAAGCTCAAGGGGCAAAGCGGCGTGCTGGCAACTCGTTTCGACGAGCGAACAGAACCGCGGCACCCTCATTTCGCGTGGCTCCTCAAGGGGATCGAGCGGATGGTTCACACCGGTCGGCCGAGCTACCCCGTCGAACGCACCTTGCTGACCACCGGGATCCTGGACCGAGCCCTGACGTCGCGATTTCAACAACACCAGAAACTGATGACTCCCGAACTGGCGATTCGGTACCAACCAGCCGACTATCCGCACGCGCCGCAGCCCGACCTGGACGCCGACCCGCCTCAATCGTGAGCAGGCACGCTGCGGCGGGAAATCGACCTCCAAGCGAGGAAACGGTCCCCGTCTTGCGACCACTGTTTGGCGACCGTTCGGAGAACGGGCAGCAGGGCCATCAATCGGACAGGGCTGTCACTTCCTTAACGCTCAGTGGGCGATCGAAGACGGCGATCTCATCCAGGCGGCCTTCCCAGTTCGATTGGTTGTCGCTCCGTCCGCCGAAGAACGATTCGTCCGTCGCTGACGAAGACTCCGCCGGCAACGTGACTTCGATCTCCGGGTCCGACCGGCCATTCAGGTAGACGCGAACTGCCTGGCCGTCTCGCACGAGAACGACGTGGTTCCACGTCCACCGCTCGATCTCCGTCCGGCCAACGGATTGCCCGTCTCCGTGTTGCGGGTCTCCGCTATTCCCGTCCCCGTGGAGGAAGACCAGCTTGCCGGGATGTGTCGTGCCGCCCAGTCCGAGATGATCGCCCTCCGGGCCGAGTCCGTGGTCCCGCTCGCGAGAGAACATCCAGCCGGCGATGTCGCGGGCATCAGTCGGCATGCCGTTCCAGAACCACAGCGACACGGAATACTGATCGCCCAACTCGGCCACGCGGGCTCGCAGGCGGCCGCCGGCGAAATGAGCCGCGCGGTTGGTCTCGTCCGCTTCACAAAACAGATCCGACCGGGGCCCTTCCAGAAAGAACACCACGCCTGTTTCGTAGATCGCGTCCCGGTGGTGCCCTGACGAATCGGCCGCGCGGGGGGCGGCGAAGTCGTCCAGACGCCAATAGGCAACGGGGCGGGCCTTCAGAATGGCATGCGCGAGCGGTCCCCGGCTTTGCTGATAGGTTCGCCGCGGGTGCGCGGCGACCTGCTCCAGCAGTTCGAGGGCCGACTCGGTGATCTTCGGCTCGGCGGTGACTTCCAATCCGGCGGACCGCGCGGGCCATGTGTTGTAACCGCCCAGAAAATGTTGTTCCGGCGGCGGAATGTAACCATCCCCGCCATTGGCCAGTTCGATGACCATGGTTTGTCGCAGCGGACTCTGAAGTTTGAGCTTCAATCCGGTGAGGGCATAGGTTTCATTGGGGGTCGTCGCGATCGCGATGTCGCCGATGCGCAACGCCTGGACGACGATCTCGGTCGCTTGGCGTTCGTGCAGAATGACCTGCTCGCGGGCATAGACTTCGGTCGTGTCCTGGGGCGGCCGGTCACCCATTGCGTCAACGACACCCTGGGCCCATTCCAGCCGCTGTTCATCCGGCACGCGGTAGTTGAGCCGCAGCCGCGTCTCAGCCATCGCCAGGTCGACGTCAGACTTGAACGCGATCGTCGCATACGCATCCAGGGCGATCTTCAATAGGCCGTCGGCGAAGCTGCCGATGGTCCGTCCGTCATCCCTTTCCGCAGGGGGCTTGGTGTAGTCCCGCCGCCAAATGTCGCCGCTGCAGCCATGCGACATGATTCCCACAAACGGCGGATGGCCATCACCGGAACCGCTGCCCAGGTGTTGCTGCAGTCCTTCGCTGAACAGCCCGAAATAGTCTGCACTGAGCGCCTGGTCGCTGAAGTAGTGCATCGAAAAGTTCGCCAACACGGCGATCGGACGCCCTGCAACCGACTGAAAGGCGATCAGCGACAATGCGGGGTCTTCCGGTCCGGATTCGCCGGTCACGTCATCCCAATTCGCACCGGCATGCATGTTCGCTCGCACAGTCGGGTTGCCGAACGGGTCGTTCGCGATCCGGTCCGGGCGACGAATCCAGCGGCGGAGCGCGGTGTATTCGGGCGCGTCTCCCACCGCCCAGCCGACCTGCGCCGGTTCGAGGTTCGCCTCAGCGGCAGCGATTGCTTCGGCGAGCTTCACACGCAGATACGGCACGTAATTGGCATCCGCCTCGGTCCCCAGACAGCTCAGCGATGAAGGGGCCGAGTGCGTGTGTGTCGCCGAGATCAGCATGTGGTCGGCTGCGATCTCCGTTCGCGTTGCGGCGAGCGCTTTCGCATCATCGAGCAAAGGGCGGGGCATCATGCAACTGTCGACGACCACGACGGCCAGCCGTTCGTTGCCGTCGTCCAGCACGATGGCGCGGGCATGCAGCCGCGTTTTCACCGTGCCGATACTGCGGCTGAGCATGCCTCCGTTGACGAGCACCGGCAGTGCCTCCGGCGTCACGTCCACAATCGCAGCCCCGGCTCTGAACTCGGCTGACGCGGTGTCGGCGAGCGCAACGATTGTCAGACAACAAACGGTCAGACGACAACGCAACATTCGTGGTATCATTCTCATGTGCCGGTTCCTTGGTGTGTTCCCAGTCTCAGTCGTTCCCAGTTCAGACGATGACGATGACTTTCTGAAACGCGAATACGCCGAAGGCGTTTCCCAACGCAGCCCTGGGTCAGCGGCGCAGCCGCGCCACCCTGGGAAACGGGGGACGACAGCCGCTCGAACCCTGCAAGGGTTCCCCAACACGAGCGCTCGCTGTTTCCCGGCGAATTGACGATGGTTCAACCCTTTCAGGGTTGTGAATTCATTGGCTGGTCCCCCCAGGGTGCGCTCACTTCGTTCGCGACCCTGGGCTTTGATGTCGAACGCCTTCGGCGTAATGAACTCAGGGCCATTCAAAGTTTCACCTTGGAGAAGATCGACCGGGACAAGCTCAATGGTAACCCGAAGCGTCAGCGAGGAAGCGAACGTGAGTTAGCGATTCGTCCCTCGCTGACGCTTCGGGTGACGAGGTTGCCCAGCTTCAAGCTTTGAACGGCCCTGGAAATGAACTTGCGTCACACGATATTGACAGACAAACTTGGAAGGACTGAGTCTGTCATCCCGATTATTCCGCGACCGACCGCAGGGCGTCAACGGTTGCCCTTGATCGGCCGTGCTGCTATCGAAACAGGCACCCTCGCCCGCTCGTCCGTCGGAGGCGTTGCGGTCGGGCTGCGAATGACAACGGGCATGCGATGATCGGCGGCGACGACGCCAGCTTGGGGCGAGCGAATCGCGAGAACATCACCCCGACCGTCAGTCCCCAAAGCGACCGCTCCCGTCGTGCGGCCTTACGCAAAACTGTTACACGTTCCCAACCTCCCACGGTCCGGTCCATGCGCTTTCTCACGCGGTGCGAGGATTGATCTTGTCCGGGTCGATCCCCAATTCACCCAGTGCGCCTGTTACGCGCTGGCGGTCAAATTGGCCTTGCTCCGTCAATGACGACAGCGCCGCATAAGCGGTGCATTCGGCGTCGATTTCGAAGAAGCGGCGAAGGGTTCCCCGGGTGTCGCTGCGGCCGAAGCCGTCGGTTCCCAGTACGGTGTAGGAGCCCGGGATCCATTGGCGAATCTGGTCGGGCACCAGCCGCACGTTGTCGCTGGCGGCGATGAAAGGACCGTCCACTCCCTCCAGTTGGCGTTCCAGGAAACTGGAGCGCCGTTCGCTGTCCGGGTGAAGCCGGTTCCACCGCGAGACCGACATGGCATCGCGACACAGCTCGCTGTAACTGGTGATGCTCCACACATCCGTTCCGATGCCGTACCGCTCCTCGAGAATTTCCTGCGCCCTCAGAACCTCACGCAGGATGGCACCGGAGCCAAACAACTGCGGACGCTGTTGCTGGCCGTCGCCGCTATCGGTCGAGCGGACGCGGTACATGCCTTTGAGGATTCCCTCGACCGTGCCGCCCTCCTTCGGCAGCGGCGGCATCTCGTAGTTTTCGTTATAGACGGAGAGGTAGTAGAACACGCATTCCCCGTCGACATACATTCGCTGCAGGCCGTTCTGGAGAATGACCGCCAGTTCGTAGGCGTAGGCGGGATCGTAGGCGACGATGTTGGGAACGGTCGTGGCGATGAGTTGGCTGTGGCCGTCTTCGTGCTGCAACCCCTCGCCGTTGAGCGTTGTCCGTCCCGACGTGCCGCCGATCAGGAAGCCCTTGACGCGTGAGTCCGCCGCACACCAGATGAGGTCGCCCACCCGCTGAAATCCGAACATCGAATAGTACACATAAAAGGGGATCATGTGCTTGCCGAGGTTGCTGTAAGCGGTCCCGGCAGCGATGAAGGACGACATGGCCCCTGCTTCGTTGATGCCCTCTTCGAGCACCTGTCCGTCCTTGGCTTCGCGATAGTACATCAGCGCGCCTTCGATGCGGTCGACCGGCTCGTACAACTGCCCCTTGCTGGAGTAGATGCCGAACGCACTGAAGAACGCCTCCATGCCGAACGTCCGCGCCTCGTCCGGGATGATGGGGACAATCCGTTCCCCGATGCTTTTATGGCGCATCAGCCCCTGCAGGATGGCGGCGTACGCCTGGGTCGTGGAGACCGATCCCCCTTTCTCACCGGTGCCGGCGAGTTGCCGCGAGAAGGCTTTGTGGTCCAACGCGGGGATGTCGAGCTGCTCATTCGTGGGGCGGCGCTTCGGGATGAAGCCGCCGAGTTGCTCCCGCCGTGAATGGAGATAGGCCATCTCCTCGCTGTCCTCCGGCGGACGGTAGAACGGCATCTCCTCGACCTGGTCGAGATTGATCGGGATGTTGAACCGCTTGCGGAAGTCGTGCAGCTCTTCCTGATTCATTTTCTTGGTGTTATGGGCGACGTTGCGTCCTTCGCCCGCCTCACCCAGACCGTAGCCTTTGATCGTCTTGGCGAGGATGACCGTCGGCGCACCCTGATGGTCAATGGCCGACTTAAAGGCGGCGTAGACCTTCTCCGGATCGTGCCCGCCGCGGCGGAGTTTGCGGAGTTGCTCGTCGGACTTGTGGTCGACCAGTTCGAGTAACTCCGGGTCCGTGCCGAAGAAATGCTCTCGAATGTAATGGCCGTCGGAAACCGTGTACTTCTGGTACTGTCCGTCGACGACTTCGCCCATTCGTTTGACGAGCTTGCCGTTGTGGTCCTGCGCGAGCATAGGGTCCCAGTCGCCGCCCCACACCACCTTGATGCAGTTCCAGCCGGCACCCCGGAACGCGCCTTCAAGTTCCTGAATGATCTTCCCGTTGCCGCGCACCGGACCGTCAAGACGTTGCAGATTGCAGTTAACCACCCAAATCAGGTTGTCCAGGTTCTCCCGCGAGGCGAGCGTGAGGGCGCCCAATGTTTCCGGTTCGTCGACTTCCCCGTCGCCCACAAAACACCAGACATGCGACTTCGACGTGTCCATCAGCCCCCGGTGTTGGAGATACCTGAGAAACCGTGCCTGATAGATCGAGCAGATCGGCCCCAGCCCCATCGAGACCGTGGGGAACTGCCAGAAGTTCTCCATGAGCCACGGGTGCGGATACGAGGAGAGCCCGGTGCCCCGATCGGTCTCGCGGCGGAAACGGTCGAGATGGCTCTCGTCCAAACGCCCCTCGACAAACGCCCGCGCATACATGCCCGGCGAAGCGTGCCCCTGAAAATAGACCATGTCCCCCGGATGGTCGTCGGTGCGGGCATGAAAGAAGTTGTTGAAGCCCACCTCGTACAACGTGGCGGACGACGCATACGTCGAGATGTGCCCCCCCAGCCCGTCATACTTCTTGTTGGCCCGCACGACCATTGCCATCGCATTCCAGCGGATGATCGATTTGATGCGGCGTTCGATCTCCAGGTTGCCCGGATAGCGCGGCTGGTCCTCCACCGGGATCGTGTTGATGTACGGCGTGGTGGCAGTGAACGGCATCATCACGCCCCGCAGATAGGCCCGCTCCCGCAGCCGCACCAGCAACTGCTGCGTCCGCTCCGGCCCATACCGCTGCAACACCGACTCCAGCGATTCGTACCACTCCTCCAGCTCGTCCGCATCAATCCCCCGAACGACCCCCTCACCCGCCTGCTCAATCGACATCAAGTTTCTCACCTTCCGGGGTTGCTGTTTTCATCGTGAAACGAGAGGGCATGGTTCGGTCTGAACCGCGAACAGACACAGGGACCGTGCGGCTGCCCCTGCGGTGCTCATCGTCCAAGCAATCATCGCGGGATTGTAGCAGCCGCGAAATGATGAGACACCCCGCTTCGCCCCACCATGTTGTGGAGTCGTTACGAGACCTGATCTCCTTTTCAGCACGCCGATTGAGCGAGTCAGCTTTCCGCCAATGCCTGTTTCTTCTCCGTGATGTGTCGGCACTGGGGTGCCATGTCGGCGTTGAGTTGAATGTATTCCAGCCAGCCTGGGGGAACATCTCCCTCGTAATAGATGGCTTCAACGGGACATTCAGGCACGCAAGCTCCGCAGTCGATACATTCCTCCGGGTGAATGAACAGCATCTGCTCCCCTTCATGAAATGCTTCCGTTGGGCAGACTACGACACAATCGGTGAATTTACAGCCAAAACATGGTTCTGTTACGACCATCGCCATTGTTCTCTCCTGCGACAAGTTCCGAGGAAGGCAGTGCCTCAGAGCGAATGCAGAATCGATGTCCAACTCGGACAAGAAAAATCGGGAAATCTTGACGGCAATCAGCAACGAGCAAGTCTGACGCGGGCCCTTCGGCGTATGATGAGACCTTGTACGAATCAGTGAGGAGGTGTATTTGGCCACCTGCATGCCCGACAACCCAGATACGTCGGAACTTGTTGCGAGATTTCGGACGGGAGACTCAACCGCCGCCGACGTTCTTTTCGAGCGTTACACCGTGCGGTTGACCGCCCTCGCCCGTGCGCGGATGTCACGGAAGCTCGCGGCCCGGATTGATCCTGAAGACATCATGATGTCGGCGTATCGCAGCTTCTTCATCGGTGCACGCGAAGGCCGCTTCTCATTTTCTGAGGGCGGCGAGCTGTGGCGTCTGTTGGTCACAATTACACTTCGCAAGCTCTATCGCCAAGCGGCCAAACACACGGCCGCTCGGCGTGATTTTTCTCTCGAACGGCAAGTGGTCGATTCTGGTCAGCTGACACAATTCATCTCCCGAGATCCCACGCCGGAAGAAGTCGTCGCCGTCTCCGATCTTCTGGAAACGTTGATGTCGAACCTCAACCACGATGAGAGACGTGTTCTCGAATTGAGGCTCCAAGGAGAACAGACCAGCGAGGTCGCGAGGGCGATCGGTAAATCTCAGCGAACTGTACGTCGGTGTCTGGAGCGAATTCGCACTGAAATGAGACAACTTCGTGGATGGACGGACGTTCCTGTCCCGAGGCCGGAACCTGATCGCGCGCCCGGTTTCCCCTCGCGTGTTGCTGGCACGTTTGGATCGCGGCGATCAAGAGCGATCGGCATTTTGCCGACCGAGGCACCATTGCGCTATTCCGATTACATCCTGGAGAGAATGATTGGCTGCGGTGGTATCGGGAAGGTCTACCAAGCTTGCGAACGGTCAACCAGAACTCCAGTCGCTGTGAAGTTCTTGCGAAAACGGCTGCTCACAAACGACGAGGCTGTCAGCGGTTTCGTTCGCGAAGAGAGGATCGTTCGACGATTGGAACACTCTCGAATCGTCACCGTTCATGGCCTCGGACGGACGCCTTGGGGAGGAATCTTCATTGTCATGGACCTCATCGAGGGTTCCGATCTTGCTAAACAGCTTGCGAATGGCCCTGTTCCGTTGAACTTGGCCATCGACTGGATGCTTGCAGTCGCAGAGGCAGTGGCCTTTGCCCATGAGCACGGTGTTCTGCACTGTGACCTCAAGCCGGGCAACGTGCTGTTAAGCTCAGTTGGAATTGCGTTCTTGACAGATTTCGGGCTCGCACGCATGGCTGATGACCAGCAGCAGCCGATCCAGTTCGCCGGTACTGCCGCCTATATGGCTCCGGAACAAGTAAGCGATTGTTGGGGTTTGGTTAGTGAAGCCACCGACGTGTACGGCTTGTCGGCGATGCTCTACCATCTGATCGCTGGCCAGCCGCCCTACCTGGGCACCCGAACGGCGGACGTGCTCGCCCAATTGGTTTCCAGTCACAGGCCGCGACCTCCCTGCGAGATTAACCAATCAATTCCCGCAGAATTGAACAAGCTCTGCCTCGATGGGCTGGAGAAATCCATTGACCGCCGGACCCCGCGCGCTTCTGAATGGATGACTCGATTAGGAGCAATCAGAAAAGGAGCCGGGCCTGCCCCGCTCTGTCCACAGGACCGACAGGAGTTTGAATGATGAACGAATCTCGCACTCTCAGCCATGTGCCGTTGTGGTGTTGCGGATTGTTTATCGTGTTGGGGGGGATCGCTGCGACGACTGCTGTGGGAGAAGACCGTTCAGGCCAGCCGCCATGGAAGGCCAATCCGCCGATCGTGACGGTGACGAAGGAACTCTATAAGATGCACGCCAAGCCGCGGGAGGCGGCTCAGGTCAGCATGGCGTATGTGGGGCCGCGGCTCGAACTGCGCCAAGTGCACTCAGTCGAGTCGCGGTCGGATGTCGCGGACAACGTCCGCGCGCGCTGGTCGTCGGACAATGGGCGGACGTGGTCCGCATTCGTGCCGATCAAGCCGTCAACCAGCCATAAGTACGGGGACGTGCCCGTGCGCGAGCATGAAGGATGCACTGTGTTCGATCCGGCGGCCGGGGTGCTGGTACAGATGTGGCTGCGGCAGGTGGTGACCGGTGGTTTGTGGCACAACTTCACCTACTCGCGGTTCTCGCGCGACCAGGGGCGAACGTGGAGCAACCCGCGGCAACTGCGCTACGAGACGGGCGACCCCTTTGATCCCCAGACGCCTCGCAAGGCCACATTTCTCAATCACAACGAAGGTTACGTCGGCAGCAACATCCTGGTCCGCTCGGATGGGACCCTCGTGCATTGCGTCGCGCACGCCAATGCGCCGGGCGACGTGAAAAACAATGAGCGTCCCTGGCGAATGGGATCGGTTCTGTTTCTCGGCAAATGGAATCAACAAGAGCAGGATTACGACTGGTCGCCCGGTGCCCGCGTCGAAATCTTACCCGAGCATTCGGCGCGCGGACTGATGGAACCGGAAGTCGCCGAGCTTCGAGACGGCCGGTTACTCGTCGTTTGGCGCGGCTCGACACATGGCTGGGACGGCACGGTCGCCAAGCTGCCGGGACACAAGTTCTTCAGCATTTCCAGCGATGGCGGACAGACACTCAGCCCTCCCGCGGTCTGGACGTACAGTGATGGTACAAGTTTCTATTCGCCATCGTCCTACCATCGCATGATCCGACACAGCGCAACGGGCAAGCTCTACTGGTTGGGGAATATCTGCCCAGATCCGCCGAAGGGAAACTCGCCGCGCCATCCACTGGTCATTGCGGAAGTCGACGAAGACAGAGGGGCGTTGCGAAAGCCGACGGTGACCGCGATCGACGATCGTCAGCCGGGGCAGGGCGATATCCAGTTTTCCAACTTTTCGCTCCTGGAAAACCGCGAGACACATGCGCTCGAGCTGTCTCTCACAACCTACGGGCAGGAGCCCGATGCCAACGACTGGGCGACGGCGGACAGCTACCACTACACGCTTGCTCTCGTCGAGGCAGCGCCACCGTGACCCAACGCGGACACCGTCATGCACGACAATGAATTCAGGAACACGGCAACTGGTCGCGCCCGGCTGAAGGGAAAGCTCCCAATGAGATCGGCAAGACTGATCATTCTCGCCTGCGGCGTGGTGTGTCTGGCCGTCGCATCATTGCGGAGCGCGCCGGCCGAGGAACCGCTACCGGTCGGCTCACACCCGGCGGCGATCGGCGTTCCCCATTTCCCGGATCGGCTGCACGCGTTCGTGTGGCGGAACTGGCAGCTTGTCGATCCGGAACGTCTCGCCGAAGTTGTCGGGACATCGCCACAAAACATGACGGCCATTGCCACGTCGATGGGGCTGCCGCCGGCGGGAACGATTCCGCCCTTGATGCGGCAGCGCGGCTATATCACCCTCATTCGCAGAAACTGGCATTTGTTGCCTTACGACCAACTGCTCACGTTGTTGGGGATGAGCCGGGAGGAACTTGCCTATTCGCTGCGGGAGGACGATTTTCTGTTCCACAAGCTGGGCCAGCTCAAACCGAAGTGTGAACCGCTGCGATACGGCGAGCCGGACTCCGAGGCCCGCAAACGGGCGGCAGAGATTCAGCAACTCGTGGAGCAGCGGTTCGGCGGGCAACTCGCACAGCCGGCCGAGCCGCGGTTTCAGTTTGTCGAAGATCTTTCCCGGACTGATGGCGGCAAAGTCTCTCGGACCACACCCGAGAGCCGTACGAAGCCGAAGCTGCGTCTGATCTATTCCTACTTCGGGATCTACGGAGATCCGCTCAGTGACCCGGCCAGCGACCCCTATCCGGACGGGCTGTTGGCGAAGCTGGCCGACGTGGGTGTGAATGGCGTCTGGTTGCACGTGGTCCTGCGGCGGCTGGCCCCCGGGGGAGAGCACTTCTTCGAGTTCGGCGACGGCCATCAACAACGGCTGCAAAACCTGCGGCAGCTCGCCCAACGCTGCCGGCGGCACGGGATCGGCGTTTATCTCTACATCAACGAGCCGCGGGCCATGCCGTTGGAGTTTTTCAAGGAACGCCCCGGCATGATGGGCGTGCGCGAGGGGGAGTTTGCGGCGATGTGCACCAGCGATCCGCGTGTCCGGCAATGGCTGGGCGACTCGCTGGCGTTCGTGTTTCGAGAGGTCCCTGAGTTGGGAGGCGTGTTCACAATCACGGCTTCAGAGAATCTCACCAACTGTGCATCGCATTTCCATCAGCAGGATTGTCCCCGCTGCGGCAAACGGACAGAAGCGGAAATCATTGCAGAAGTCAACGCGACAATCGCCGAGGGCGTGCATCGTGACAATCCCCAAGCCCGCGTGATTGCCTGGGACTGGGGCTGGAACAAACACGGCGAAGCCCCGGACACCATCGCGCGGCTGCCCGGGACGGTGGAATTGATGTCCGTCAGCGAATGGGCCAAGCCGATCGAGCGCGGCGGTGTCCGCAGCCAGGTCGGCGAGTATTCGATTTCCGCGGTCGGTCCCGGCCCGCGAGCGGTCCGGGAATGGGCGTCCGCCCAGCAACGGGGCCTCAAGACGGTCGCCAAGGTGCAGCTGAACAACACCTGGGAACTGTCAGCCGTCCCGTATCTGCCGGTGTTGGATCTTGTCGCCGAGCATTGCGAGAATCTGGCCGCTGCGGATGTCGACGGGATGATGCTCAGTTGGACGCTGGGCGGGTATCCGTCTCCCAATTTGGAAGTGGCCCACCGGTTTGCCACACAGAGTGATGCCAGCCGGACGAACGTTCTGGACGCGATCGCCGTCGCCCGCTACGGTGATTCTGCCGCTCCGCATGTGCGGGCGGCGTGGACCGCTTTCAGCAACGCCTTTCGCGAGTTCCCCTACTCCGGCAGCGTGCTTTACAACGGACCGCAGCAGATGGGCCCAGCCAACCTGCTCTATGGAGAGCCGACGGGATACCGGTCGACGATGGTCGGCATCCCCTACGACGACGTCGACGGCTGGCGCGGCCCCTACTCGCCGGCCGTGCTGGCGGAACAATTCGAGAAAGTGGCCGCGGGCTGGGCGGAGGGACTGGAGCATTTCGACAAAGCGGTCGAAGCCTCCACCGGTGAAAACCGTGAACTGGCCCGGGCGGACAGCCGCATCGCGCAAGCCGCGTATCTGCACTTCGCTTCCGTGGCGAATCAGACGCGGTTCGTGATCGCCCGCGATGAGCTCCACCAGCCGGACCTCAGTCCGCAACGCCGCCGCGCGTTACAAATGCACATCGGGCGTCTGCTCGACGAGGAAAGTTCGCTCGCCCGCCGGTTGTTTGCCATCACCCAACAAGACTCGCGCATCGGGTTCGAGGCCTCCAACCATTATTTCTACGTGCCGCTGGACCTGGTGGAAAAGGTGATCAACTGCGAATTTCTCAGCCGGGAATTGGCCCAGCAGCCATGAAGCGGTTTCAACACCGGTCTTCATGTGGGTGGCGGGGCCGTGAGCGAAGCGGATGGCCCTGCCATTATCGGTCCGGGCCTTCCCGTTGGTCCGGCCCGGTCACCCCGGTGAAAGGTCTTGAAACCGCTTCGTGAGGACGAGTCGATTCCCCATTTTGCGACAAACCTCGGCCGCCCTCACGCCACTTTGCCGGTTCGGTAGTGGAATGAGAGGATCAAACGGCGCCGCAGCACTTTTTGAATTTCTTGCCGCTGCCGCAGGGGCAGGGATCGTTGCGGCCGACTTTGGCGGCTCGGTTGCGGATGGGTTCGACCGTTTGCACCTGCTGGCCCGGCTCCGTCGGGTGCTCAGCGGCATAAGCTTCCGAGGCGGGGGCGGCTTCTTCGTGAACGGCACCGGTAATTTCCCATAGGGAACCGACGAACTGGGGGGACTCTTTCTCCAGCCGGAAGATCGCACCGGTCACCTGTTCGCCGACACGGTCCCACATCGCCTCGAAGGCCTTCATGCCCTCGCGCTTGTATTCGACCTTGGGGTCCTTCTGGGCGTAACCGACAAGGCCGATGCCCTGCCGCAGGTGGTCCATGTAGTAGAGGTGTTCCTTCCAGGCGTGGTCGAGCACGTCGAGCAGGACGGCCCGTTCGGCATGTCCCAGCTCCGGGCGGTAACGAGCGTCGTATCGCTGCAGCACTTCGCGATGGGCCTCTTCCCAGCCGAGGTCCGCGAGGGCTTCCGGCTTGAGATCGACATGGAACTGCTGGTTGGCGAAGTCGACAAGGCCGCGGACGTCCGGCGGATGGTGATCCTGATTGGCGGCGTGTCCGTTGCTGTCAGGACTGCCGTTGCGGTCCGGGGCGAATTGCTCCTGCAGCCGGTCAAGCGATTCGGAGCTCGGGAAAAACGAACGGCTGCGTTCGGTCAGCAGGTCCTCGATTTCAGGGCGTTCTTTCTCCTTGAAGTCATCGGCTGAGAGGCTGCTTTGAAAGCGACCGTTGGCCCAACGGATCAAACCCTCGCGGTCAGAGTGTCCGCCGCCGCTCAGAAACCGTGTCATCCCGACAGAAACCGGGAACTTGATCTCCTGTTCCCGATACGCCGCGCGCAAACTCTCGCGGATCAGTTGTTTGGGGCCGTCGGCCTCTTCAAAGCCCGAGAGGCCGTCGGGATCGACATCGATGTTGTACTGGTGCTTGAGCCAACCGCAGAGCGTGCGCTGATTGAAATCGTCTGCGAGGATCGTGTTGAATTCGGAGTAGTTGGTCTTATCGATCGACTCCTGCGCGCGACCGTTCAAATAATTAAAGAGGGCCGTTCGGTCGACGTCTCCCTCCGGCATGCCGTCCAGTCCGATCTTCTTAAGCTCGCGGTCATTGGTATTCAGCCCGAATTGATGATTGGCCCAATGCGAGAGCGCCTGCCAGCTCCAGTCCCCGGGGTCGACATCCTCGGAAAGGTTTTCATCAAGCTGCTCCTGGATCAAGTCTTCCGCCTGCCGGTGGGCTTCATCGGTCAGAAACACCACCATTTGGTCAAAGGTCATGTCCCGCAACTGATCCCATTCCACGGTAATGCCGATCGTTTGTGACGCCCAGTTGGCGCACGTTTCCCAGCGATAACGCGGGGACAGAAAATGATCGGTCCACTTGTCGACCTGACGGTCAATCATGTCGAGAATCAACTCCCGGCAATTGGCACCGTCGAGAATGCGTTGGCGGTAGGCGTAGACCTCTTTGCGCTGAAAATCCATCACCTCGTCATATTCGAGGAGGTTCTTGCGGGATTCGAAGTGGCGCTCTTCGACTCGTTTCTGGGCCTTCTCGATTTGTTTGGAGACCATGCCACTCTCGATGGCTTCGCCTTCTTCCATGCCGAGCTTCGTGAGGATGGTGCGGACCCAGTCACCGGCGAAGATTCGCATCAAGTCGTCGTCAAGTGACAGGTAGAAGCGGCTGGAGCCGGGGTCGCCCTGCCGGCCGGAGCGACCGCGCAACTGCAGGTCGATGCGGCGGGCGTCATGGCGTTCAGTGCCGATGACGTGCAGTCCGCCCAGTTCGGCGACCTGGCGGCCATCGGACTTCATCCCCTCGCGTTCAGCGACGCCATCCGCCGCAGCGTCCCATTCATGCTTGGGGACTTCGAGGCGGCTCTCGTAGCCCTTCTGTTGTTTGAGTTCCTCCCAGGCCATGTGTTCCGGGTTGCCACCGAGGATGATGTCGGTTCCGCGGCCGGCCATGTTGGTTGCGATGGTGACCGCTCCCAGCCGCCCGGCCTGGGCGACGAACTCCGCCTCACGCTCGTGATACTTGGCGTTGAGCACCTTGTGGCCGATGCCGTGCTTGCCGAGCTTGTTGGCAACAAGCTCCGACTTCTCGATGGAGACCGTTCCCACGAGAATGGGCCGGCCGGATTTGTTGACTTCGCGGATTTCTTCGATGACGGCATCCCATTTTTCGCGTTCACTGCGATAGATGACGTCCGGATAGTTGACACGTTTCATCGGCCGGTTGGTCGGGACGGCGACGACGTCGAGTCCGTAAATCTTGTAGAACTCGTTGGCTTCGGTCATCGCGGTGCCGGTCATGCCGCACAGTTTGTTGTACAGCTTGAAGTAGTTCTGCAGCGTGATGGTGGCGAGCGTCTGGGTCGTCTCCTTGATCTTCACGCCCTCTTTGGCTTCGACCGCCTGGTGCAGCCCGTCGCTCCATTGCCGGCCGTGCATCTTGCGGCCGGTGTGCTCGTCCACGATCACGATTTCGTCATTCTCGACGACGTAGGTCACGTCTCGCTTATACAAATGGTGCGCCTTGAGCGAGTTGTCAATGAGATGCGGCCACTCCATGTTGCCGGCGGTATAAAAGCTCTCGACTCCCGCCAGTTGCTCAGCATGCCGGATGCCCTCGTCCGTCAAGTGGGCCGTGTGCTCCTTCTCCTTGACCTCGAAGTCGACATCCTTTTGGAGCTGCCGCGCGACGCGGTCCGCTTTGGGGTACTTGGTGATGTCGTCGTACGCCGGGCCGGAGATGATCAGCGGCGTGCGTGCTTCGTCGATCAGAATGTTGTCGATCTCGTCGACGATGGCGTAGTCGAGCGGGCCTTGCACCTGGAGCTCTTTTGTCGGCTTCATGTTGTCGCGGAGGTAATCGAAGCCGAACTCGTTGTTGGTGCCGTAGGTGATGTCGCGGCCGTATTCCTGTTGCCGTTCGCGCGGATTCATGTTGGCCTGGATGGCACCGATCGTCAGGCCGAGCCCCAAGTGCACCGGGCCCATCCATTCCATGTCCCGTTTGGCGAGATAGTCGTTAACGGTGACGATGTGCACATGCCCGGCGACGCCGTTGAGAAACGCCGGCAGCGTGGAGACCAGTGTTTTGCCTTCGCCGGTCACCATCTCGGCGATCTTCCCCTGATGCAGAATGTACCCGCCGACCATCTGCACGTCGTAGTGACGCATCTTGAGGTAGCGTTTGCTCGACTCGCGCACAGCCGCAAACGCTTCCGGGAGCAGGTCGTCGACCGTCTGGCCGTCAGCCAGCTTGGCGCGCAGCTTCTCCGCAGTTTGCTTGAGTTCACCCTCGGAGAGTTTTTCAAACTCCGGTTCCAGTTGGGCGATGCGTTCGAGCGCGGATCCGGGGCGAATGGAGTCGTTGCCGCTCTTGTCCCGAATGAACCCGATCCGCTGAATCTCGCGTTCGTTCGACGACCCGAACAGTTTGCGAATCCACCGCTCAACAAACGCAGTGATTGCGTTAAGGAAATCGCCAATGCTATCAAGAAATTCCATGGCTGTTGGTTGCTCGATGATTCCAAGCGACGTGATGACCGCCGAAGAATGCGGGGAGGGGAGAGTCTCGGTTGTTCGCCGGCAAGGACGATCTCTTAATCAAAAGATCCCCCGTCCCTGCCCCAGGCCGCAGCCATTGTGCAGACGCAACGCGCCTCGGCTCGGCGAACAGGCCCTCCATGTTATCCATATGCCAGAAGTTTATTTCCCATCGCAGCTTCGGTCAATGGGCCTCTTGGCCCCAACGGCAGAGCATCGCGGCAAACGCTCGCCGGGGAGTGCAGTCGGCCACTGTGAGTTGTTAGGATGGGAACCAGGTCGTGTTGACATTCAAACGGACCGTTTTGCAGGGAATTTCGGGTAGCACCGGTTGTCCAAACCGGTGTCGCGCAGCGGCAGGAAGCGTGTCCTTCAACGCACGATTCACCCAGAGGCTTCTTGTCGCAGGGCGACACGGGTTGGGACAACCCGTGCGACCCATTCTTGAATGTCAACACGACCTAGAGAAGACACTCGGGTTTCCATGTGACCTGATTACCAAGCGTATGGAGCGGGGCAGTGGCATTTTGCCCGCTCGATGTTGGCCAACATTCCGTGGGATCCCGCGACCGTCGCAGGAGCCGATCCTGACAATCACCGGTCCGGGCCTCCCCGTTGGTCGGACCCGGCCACCCCGATCGGGGGTTTTGAAACCATTTCAGGGATTTCACCATGAGCACATTGATGACGTTCTCGCGACCAGCGATTCTCCTGATTGCGGCCCTGATCGGGTTGGTTGGCCCAAGCCAGTGTTCTGCCAAAGAGACTTGGCGTGCCGGCGTGGCGACGGTGATGATTACGCCGGACGAGCCGATGTGGATGTCCGGGTATGCCTCCCGCGACCACGCCGCCGAGGGGACATTGCATGACCTGTGGGCGAAAGCCCTCGTTCTGGAGGATCCGAGTGGGCAGCGGGCCGCGCTGGTCACGTTGGACCTCGTCGGCATCGACCGGGACACCTCACAGCATATCTGTGAGCAGCTTCGAAGCCAGTACGGACTCGAGCGACGGCAGGTGGCGTTGTCGACGTCGCACACCCACACCGGACCGGTCGTCGCCGGTAATCTCGCGCCGATGTACTTCCTCGACGATGAACAGGCGCAGCGGGTCAAAAAGTACACGGCCGAGCTGGGAGATCATGTCGTCAAAGTCGTCGGCGAAGCGGTCGAGAACCTGGAGACGGTGACGCTGCGTCAGGGATTGGGCGAGGCGTCGTTCGCTGTCAACCGCCGCAACAATCGCGAAGCCGACGTGCCCCAACTGCGAGAGCGCGGCGAACTCAAAGGGCCGGTCGACCACGAATTGCCCGTCCTGACCGTCACCGATTCCCAAAACCGGCTGAAAGCGGTCGTCTTCGGGTATGCCTGTCACGCGACGACGCTCAGCTTTTATCAGTGGTCGGGCGATTGGCCCGGCTTCGCGCAGTTGGAAGTCCAGCGACGCCATCCCGGTGCCGTCGCCATGTTTTGGGCGGGCTGCGGTGCCGACCAGAATCCGCTCCCGCGACGCACCGTCGAACTGGCCACCGAATACGGACGACAGATCGCCGATGGCGTGGACGCCGTTCTCGCGAAAGCGATGCAGAAGATCTCCGGCTCGCTGGTCACACGGTATCGTGAGATCGACCTCGCCTTTGGCGAACTGCCCACGCGGGAGCAGATTGAGACGGACACGCAGTCGGACAACCGCTACATCGCCAGCCGCGCGCGGCTGTTGCTCGCCCGGTGGAACGAAAACGGCGGGTCGGCGTCCGCCTATCCGTACCCGGTGCAGGTCTGGCGAATCGGCAATGAAGTGACCTTCGTCATCCTGGGCGGGGAAGTGGTGGTCGACTACTCCATCCGCCTCAAGCAGGAACTGGACCAAACCCAGACCTGGGTCGCCGGGTACGCCAACGACGTGATGGCCTATATCCCCTCGCGACGAGTGCTCGACGAAGGGGGCTACGAAGGGGCAACCGCGATGATCTACTACGGCCTGCCGACCGCATGGTCCTCGCAGGTGGAAGAACAGATCGTCAGCACCGTCCACGACCTGCTCAAGGCCTCCCCGCCCGAATGACGGGCGGCGACCGTGTCGAGTCAGACGTCGGCGGGTGGCGGGGGCGCTGTCACAGCGTTCGGCAGCCTTGCCACGCCGATCACGGGGGCAACGTCGCCGTTGGAGGGATCGTTCACCGCCCCCGAGTCGAATGGTTTTCGTTGTTCCACGCACCAACGCGCCCCCGCCACCCGACGTCAACAACAGGACCGTCCGATTCCAAGACGTCACAAGACCCGCTTGCGGATTAGCACGGCCATCACGCTACACGTCGAACGCCCTGCGAATCCGGAAGTAGCCATAAACCAGAAACAGCCCGATCGCGACCAGCAGGACGAACGTCGACAGCCGCCCGTTGCGATGCTCGCTGCCGATGCGACGTGCCGACCCGTTCAGCAGCAGCAATGCCATCGCCAGTAGCGGAATGAACATCGCTCCAAACACGGCGTAGGCCTGCTGCACACGGGCGAAGTTGCCGAACAGCCCCACGACCGGCAGCGTCGCCATCGCATACAGATAACCGCGATACGCCCACCCACGCCTGTTGATGGCTGCTTGAAGACCGTTCGCCGCCGCCGTCTTGCTGCTCAGCGACAGGAAGTCGGCGAACAGGTACGGCACGCTTTGCCACACGCCCAGCAGGCTGCTGAAGATGGCTCCCCACGCCCCCACTAGAAACGCCCACCGGGCGGCACTTCCGAGTTCCGCCTCCAACTGGGCGGAGAGGGCCACCAGCAGCGCGGCCGGTTGGCCCTCCACCGAAATGCGGCTGCCGATGATCACCATCCCGATGCCGAACAACGCGGTCATGGTGTATCCGACCGCCAGGTCCACGCGGCACGTCGTGATCTCCGCCGGCGACGTGCGGCCCGCCTCACGAATCCAGTAGCCGTAGCACAGGACTGTTAGTGTGCCTCCCACGCCGCCGATGAGTGCGACGGTCCAATTGAGCCCCTCGCCGGCCAAATCCGGAATGCGCGGCACAACGAGCCCCTGCGCGATTTCGCCCCACGACGGACCGACCAGCACGGCCATCGTCATCACTGTGACAAACATCACGCCGATGCACACCGCCATCACCCGTTCGAACAGCCGAAAGCCCCCCCATTCAACCAACAACACCGCCAGCAGGCTCTGGGCGATGCCGTAAGTCACCTTGTCCGAGGCCGCCTCTCCCCACGGGAGCATCGCGTGCAGCGCAATCCCGCTCGCGCTCATCAAAGCTGCACAGGTGAAGTACGTCCACACCAACAGATAAACAAGGAACACGAGCTGTGCGAACCGGCCGAAGTGCCGGACGATTCCCTCCAACACGGTGCTGCCGGTCGCGAGTTGCCAGCGGGCCAGGCCCTCGTTGAGCACAAACTTCAGCCCGGCTCCCAGCAGCACCCCCCACAAGACGGCGACGCCCAGCTTGCTGCCGACCAGCGCCCCGGTTGCCAGATCCCCGGCCCCCACCCCCGTCGCCGCCACCAGAACACCCGGTCCAATCACCCGCAGCCACCCGGCCGAACGGCTCGCCGCGACGGTTCTTTCGTCGGTCATGACAGCCCGATGCGGCACAGGAGAATGGGACCGTCAAACCATCGCGGATGCGTGCCCGTCGATCAAGCGTCCCGATCCGTTTGGGGTCAGGCACCATTTCGTTGAGGCGGACGCACGAATGAATCCACTCGCCTCCCAACCAAAAGGTTCCTGACCCCGCGCTACACGGCCCCCCCCCCGTAAACCAGTACGCGCGAAAAACAGGAGCGTCACACCGGCAGTGCCGGTCCGACGCTCCTGAGATCATGCCGCCACGGTTCCGAGATCAGTAGGTGCCCCAACCGAAGGGGAGTTCGCCGAACACTGTCGTGG
The DNA here is from genome assembly GCA_029259845.1 of Planctomycetaceae bacterium. Classification (GTDB taxonomy): domain Bacteria; phylum Planctomycetota; class Planctomycetia; order Planctomycetales; family Planctomycetaceae; genus JAHBXU01. The sequence goes on from JAJDEI010000026.1 coordinate 51,299, forward strand.
GGGTGAAACCCGTGCCGTTGGCAGATCCGGGCCCGACGAAGGGCGAATCGTCGTCAGCGAAGCCGGCGGGTGCCGCGCCGCCTCCCGTGAATACGCGGAACGTGCTCTCACCCATTCCGGGGTAAAGGAATCGTCCCAGGTCAGGGGTGGAAGAGTTAGGCGCAGTGACGCCGATTTTCTCAGTCCCCTTGATGGTCCCGTCGGCGTTCATAAAGACGATGTACGCGGCACCGCCGTTGTTCGCTTGTGTGTCATCACCACGAGCACCGATGACCAAGTCGTCTACTCCATCAGCGTCCAAGTCGCCAATACTCGCCACCCCAGAACCAAACAGATCGCCATCGTCGAGCGTCGGCACATTCGGATCGCCATCGGCGCTTCGGACAACACTCTTGACGGTGCCGTTGGCGTTCATCAGTAAAACGAACGCGCCGCCGCGATCAGGCCCACCGACGTTGATGCCTGGCGCACCAACCGCCAGATCATCGACCGTGTCTCCATCGAGGTCAGTCAGCCTTGTCACGCTGGTACCGAAGAAGTCTGACGGGAACAGAGTGGGACCGCCGCCGTTGACTTCGGAAATCTCCTGGAAGCTACCGACGGTTCCGGCGCCGTTCATGAAGAGAATATAGACGGCACCCTGATTGATGCCGCCGGAGTCATCCCCGATGGCTCCCACGGCCCAGTCCATAAACGTGTCACCGTTCAAGTCTCCAATGGCCGTGACCGAAGTGCCGAACAGGTCGCCATCGGCAAGCACTGGCCCGCCGTTTGTGCTGTCTGCAATTTTGGTGGTACCCACCGCCACGGTCCCGTCAGGGTTGATGGTGAGTGTGTAGATCGCTCCCCGATCCGTGCCACCCGTATCGTCCCCGCTGGCTCCCACTGCGAGGGTCGCCGGTGTGATCCCGGCCGTGGCCGGGGGGATTGCGGAGAGTGCACTGCCGAAGGCGTCTCCGTCTGCCAGAGTCGGAGCATTGGCAGTCCCGTCGTCAATTTTCACCGAACTCTTGACAGTCCCGTCGGCGTTGAGGAACAGCACATAGACGGCTCCTCGGTCGGCACCTCCGGTGTCGTCGCCAGCGGCTCCGACCGCGACATCTCCAATGCCGTCACCGTCCAGGTCTCCGAGCGAGGTCAGAGAGCTGCCGAAGAGGTCACCGGTAGCCAGAGTTGGTCCGCCGTTCAGACCACCGCTGATCTCCGTCGTGCTGTTGATGGTCCCATCGTCGTTGAGGAACTGGATAAAGACGGCTCCGCCTGTGGAGCCACCGGCGATTCCCGGAGCTCCGATGGCGGCGTCCACAATCCCGTCCCCATTGATATCACCGAGCGATGCCGTCGAGCTGCCATAGCCGACATTGGGAGACAGCACCGGTCCGATACTCGGAGAGAGGGTGAAGCCTCCGTCGTAGGTCCGTGCCGGAACGCGTTGGGCGTTACGGCGGCGTCCTGCATCTTTGAAGGGTCCGGCCGGCGTCGCGGTGTCGACGCGGGACTTAAATGCGCCGTCGGCGTTGTCGTAAAACGCACCTGCTTCGCCATCGGGCGTTCCACGACGAAGGCCGTTGTTGAGGTCGAGTGCTTCGTAGGTATTGCCGCCCCACACCATGTCCAGTCGGGCCAGGGGATCACCGTTGCTGCCCGGAGCGATCATGAACTCCGAGTCGGACCAGGTGCCGCCGATCGACCCGGCGTCGCTCGTCGATCGATACCCGTGGGTGAAGACATCCACGCCGAAGTTGCCGGCCAGATCAGTGTTTGTCAGTCCCATGAACACGCCGCCATTCGCGAAGGATGGGAAGAATGGACTCCCGATATCGCCGGAGTACGACGAGTTAAAGGTGGCGAATTCATCGGAGACCGGCTGGCTTCCGACGGATTCGGTCACCCGTGACGAGTCGGAACTTCCCACTCGCATCACGACGCCGGCGGAGGCGACCATACTCCCCACGTTGGCCGGGTCACCGTTGTTGGAAACCGTCGCGTGGTCAATCACCAGCGACAACTGCGGGACCGTCCGGACTGATCCGTCCTGCATCAGCGCATCACCGGCAAAGCCGTCCTGGGTTTGCGTGGTGGAAGCCGTGTTGACGGCATAGATGCCTTCTTCGCCGTTTGAGTTGAATACATTCCCGGTGGTTCCCCGGTAGATCGTGATCTCTGAGCGGGTACCTAGTTCGGAACCGATCCGGTTGAGGACATCCAACCCTCGGCCGGCATTATTCTGAACGCGGTTGTCGACCATGTTTAGCGTGAACGTTGCCGAAAAGTTGCCGTCATTCAGGAATTCGATCCCGTCCTGGAAGTTCTCGCGGATCAGATTGTCTGTCATGCTGACAAACTTAAATCCGGCTCCCTGGATGTCGATGCCGTGTCCGACCGTCCGATCGGCGGTGACAAGCCGGCCGTTGCCGCGGATGTCGTTCCGGTTCCAATAGGTGCTTCCCGGACCATTGATTTCCACGCCGGTGCTACCATTGCCGAGGTACACAACCTGGTCAAACACGTCAGTCAGAATCCCGATTGTATTGTCGTTGAAGTCCAGCCCGATAACGGCTCCGCTGATATTGATGCCGCGATTGGCATTGTCTGCGATCACGTTCCGTTCGACGTTACCAGTGACTCTGCGGCTATCGGAAACGTCAAGAATCACGTCTGTGATCTGCATCCCGTCGTCGCCGTTTTGAACGATCATGTTGTCATCCATGTTGAGATCGATCCTGGCTTCGGCAAGCACTTGAAATGCTGCACCGTCATTGCCGTTGCGATTCATTTCGTTATCGGCGATTTTGACAAACATTGCCGAGTTGTCATCGTTTTGGCCGAAGATTTCGACGCCGTCGTCACCGCCGTCGTTGAACGTGCTCCGCAGAATTTCGAAACCGGAAACGACGACCTCATCCAAGCGGACAAAGTTCAGCCCGTCGATGCCGCTGTTGTCGACGCGGTTGTCGTGCACGTGCAGTCCGTCGATGACAGAGCGTTCCTCGACCTGGAAGTTGATGCCGGTTCCGGCGTTCCCGGCGGCCATGTCCGCCGCATCGACGCCGATCTTGTTGTCACGGATCAGCAGTCCCGGTTCGGCTCCGCCGCTGGTCAAGGTGTTGGTGGCCTGGGCCGGATTGGAGGTGCCCAGCATGCGGACGAAGATGCCGGCCCCCTGGAACGGTGTGGCCGGATTGCCGTCGTCGTTGGTGTTGATGATGGTGTTGTCAATGACGGTGAAGCGGCCCATTGAATCCTGGATCATATCCAGGGAGATGCCGGCCCCGGTGTTGTTGTCGAACAGGTTGCCCATGCCGGCGGTCGTGCGGCTGCCAATGCTGATGTCAAAGTCGCCACCGTTGAACACACCGCGGAAGCCGAAGCTGCCGTTGTTGATGACGGTGTTGTTGGTGAAGCTGCCGTCGCTGGTGAACGTGGAGGGTGTCGCGCCTTCAATATTGACGCCAATGCGGCCGTTCCCGTCAAAGATGATTTGGTCAACAGCATTCATGGTCAGGTCGGCATCGTCCAGCCTGACGCGGAGACCATCGTTGCCGTTGAACGACGCGGAGGCGATGGTGCTCAGCAGGTCGAACGTCGAGTTGGTGATGTCGATGGTGGCGGTGGAACTGGTAACGTTAATGCCAATGCCGTTTTCGCCGTTGTTGTCAAACGTGCCGACATCGATGCTGGTCGAGGGGATGACCGCTCCGTTGAGCAGGTTGAGCTTGAGCCCGTCGCCGCCGTTGTCGGACGCATTGATGCGATTGAGGTCGAGCGACGTCGCTGTGGTGTTGTCGATCGTCAGGTCGATGCCGTCGCCGGTCGCTCCGCCACCGGGACCGGTGGCGGTGGCGTCGTCGAAGGAAATGGCGACCGGGTCGACCATGTTGGCGAACCGGACGAAGGCCTGGTCGCCCTGGTTGTTCGTGATCACCATGCCGCTGAGATCGAACGAGCTGATGCCGCTGACGGTGTCGAAATCGACCGTCAGGCCGTTACCCATGTTGCCGTTGACGGCTAGGTTCGCGCCGGAGACGGCGAATGTTCCGATCGACACCCCGCTGGCATCGTTGGCGACGATTTTGACACCATCGCCGCCGTTTCCGCCGGAGTTGCCGTCGATGTTCATCGTCCCGGTGATAGCCGTGGAGTTGATGAGATTTGTGTCAACGCCATCGCCCATATTCCCAGACATATTGAAACCGGTCATGTCCAGATTGTTGTTGACGGTCACCCCGTCCAGCAGCAACGTCAGGCCGTCGCCCGTGTTGTTTTGTGTGGTGATGTTGGTCAATGCGACGTCATCGACCGTCAGGTTAGCCAACATGACATTCACGCCGGTGGCCACACCCATGTTTGCGTTCGCCGTGACGCCGTCAATGGCAACGCTGCCCAAACCGAGCACACCGTCCACTTCGATGAGCAATCCGGTCTCGTCGTTGACTGAGTAGGTGGATCCTCCTCCCCCGACAAACAGATTATTGAGTGTCACGCCGGGCCGGGCATCGATGTGCACGCCGTTGTTGCCGTTGTTGGAGGCTCCGCCCAGAACGGTGATGTCGGAGACGTTGGCTCCGTTTGTCAGCAGGGCGTGCAGGCCGGTGTCGTTATTACCGTTGAAGGTGCTGCCGGCGACCGTGGAGGTCAACGCGGCAGTCGTCGTCGGCCCATCAGCCCGGAAATGGACACCTTGCAGGAAGTTGTTGTTGGCGGTCGATGCATTCTCGATGCCGAGTGTGAGGTCGCCACCGGCGGTGACCGTGGCGTCAACCCCGTTGCGTGAGTTCGCATCGGCAGAGACGTTGCTGAAATTGACGTTGGCGGAGCTTCCGGTCCCGGCGACAAGCGCCCGGATGCCGTCGGACGAGCCGCCGGCACCGCTGTTGCTGAACGACCCGTTGCGGAATGCGGAGTTCTGCAGCACGGCTCCCGGGAAGCCAGTCCCGACTGCCAGATTGAGTCCTTCCAACCCACTGTTATTGGCAGCAAACCCGTCGACGACGACGTCGGCGACGGCGTTGTTTTGCACGGACAGATTGATCGCCCGGCCGGCGGCGAAGTTGGCGGTGAGGTTCTGCAGGTTCATCGAACCGGTCGCGCCGCCTCCCTGCACGATCAGATCAAGGCCGTCGAAGCTCGGATTGCCGCTCTGCCCGGCATTGGTCAGATTGACGCCATTGCCGGTGAAGGAGGTCAACTGGGAGTTGCCTCGCACGTCGACCATCAGCCCGTCCTGCTGCGCGCCCTGGGCCGAGACATTGTCAAATTTGGTCACGGCGCCGGAGGCGCCGTTGGCGTACAGGAACGCAATGCCCCTGCGGCTGGCGGAATTGGCGGTGACATTATTCAACATGAAGTCGCCAGTGCTGCCCGGCCCGGTGACGTCGATGCGGACGCCATCGGCCGTGAGGCCCGTTCCGCTGCCGGAGACATCCAGGCCGTCAAAGTCGCCGGTCACCTGCGAGCCGTTGGTGACGAACAGGGCCAGGCCGACGGACTGGCTGCCGGTGGCGGTGGTGTTGGAGATGTTGAGGCTGCCCATCGCCGCGCGGGCATAGCGGACGGAAAAGGCACTGGAGGTACTGTTGTTGACCGTGACTCCGCTGAACGACAGGTTGCCGGTGGCGTTGTTATCGATGACAGCGAACACGCTGCTGCTCGGATCGGTGCCAGCGCTGGAAATCGTGCCGCCGTTGACGTTGAGGTCGAGGGACGAGTCCGTGATCACGACCACGTTGAGCGGCTGTTTGGTCTGGTTCCCAAGGAGCGAAACATTGTTCAGCGTGACATGGGCTTCGGCTGCGACGATCGAGGTGACTTGGACACCCCGTTCGACATTGTTGTCCGAGGTGAGCCCGTCGATTGAGACGGTCGCCACGCCGGACCGGAGGAACAGGTCCAAGCCGTTGAGTCCGCTGCCGGAGACGTTCACGTTCGAGCCGTTGAACGCGTTGATGCCGCCGCCGATCATGTTGACGTCGATGGCCGATGCTCCCGCGTTCTGCATCGAAACGTTGTTGAACTTGTTCACGCGAACCTGGGCACCGCCGGTGACGTTGAACTCTGCCCCGCTCCTTCCCGCGTTGTCACCCGCAAAGTTGTCGATTGACACGGCTGCCGTACTGCCCGGGCCGTCAGCCAGCAAGTTGAAGGCATCGGCGCCGGCGTTATTCGCGGAGGAATTGTTGATGACCGCGGCGACATTCGCGCCGGCGGTCGCAACGAAGTTGAAGCCGGAGGCTTTCGCACCGTCCGCGGTGGCCATGTCGAACCGCCCGAGGATCGACGAGCCGGCACCGCTGGCGTTCATGTCGATCTGATTGCGGGTGCTGGCGTAGCCGTTGCCGACAAATTGCACGTTGCTGATCGCCGTGGTGGTCGCGTACCGCCCGCCTGTTCTGGCCGTGACATCAAGTCCTTCCAGGGCGTTGTTCTGCACGTCAACATCGGACATGTTGAGTGAGGCGAAGGCGAACTGGCCCGGGACGTTCGTCGACTCGGCTTGGGCCGCCACGCCGACGTCGACCGAGATGCCCGCGCTGAACGTCACGTCTCCGTTGGAGTTGACCGACGAATCGGTCAGCGTGAGCCGCGCCGTTCCGCCCGTGTCTGCGTTGATCTTGATGCCTTCTTCGGCGGCATTGTTGAAGAACGAATTCGAGATGTTGGCGTTGACGACCGCGTCGTCGGTCGCGTCGATCAGCAGGCCCGGTCCCGCGACGGTGTCGTTGACTCCGACGCCGGTCATGCCGAACGCGAGTGTGTTCCCAGGGCCGGACGCCTGCAACACGAGGCCGTTGCTGGTCAGCACGATTGGATTGTTGGTTCCGACGACCGTCACGTCGTCCGTGACGTTCAGTGTCCCGAGCGTGAGGTCAATCACCCCGCCTTGCAGGCCGTTGGCGAACTGGACCGTGTCCGCACCGGGATTGGCATTGGCCTGTTCGATCGCCTCTCGCAGGGAGAGGTCGCCGGGGTCAAAGTTGCCGTCGCTCTCGTCGACGAGAGTGTCGACAGTAAACGTCGTCAGCAGCGTTCGCTGCTCGAGTTCCTGAGCAACCCAGGCAGCGGTGGTTTGCGTTCGCTTGCTGGCGAAACGCCGGCGTGTAGTTCGTCGGGCCCTGCGAAGGCTCTGTCCGACTTGAATCCGTCGCTCGAACCACTTCAGCCAATTGTCGCGCAACATGGTATCTCTCCGGCATGCAAAAAGGGCCGCTTCCCCGTCAGGCTGCTGAGCGTGAACCGCTCGGCAGGAGGAAGCCGATCACCTGATCGTGGGTGTTGATTTCGTCGAATATGGAAAATGAGGAATCACTGTTGGGCCGATTGCCGGCACGGTGCCGCCAATCGTGGGGTTGCCGAGTGAGGGGAAGGGCAACCATCAAGGGGTTGTGTCAGGCTGAGATTCGAGGGTGATTGAGCCGCCGCTGTTCTATTACACTTTCGCTGACGGAAGCATGGCCGCCAGAGATTCCGGCTCTCAATCCGCGATCCTCCCGGCTCATGGGCCGCATCCCGCTCAACGCCGCGCCGGCGAAAATCACGGGTTCATGAAATTGGCAAGTGCGTCAATCCGCATTGCCTCTAACAGGGGGAGGCCTCGTGCCCACACAATTCGGTCCTGCCGCACAAGATTCGCGGCATCTAACGATCGTAACGGTCGCGTCAAACGGACGTCCAGCAAATATTTTGGATACCCTGGATAAAACAGAAAGAATTGGGCGGCCACCAAACAGGTGTCGCGATCGCTGCTTCGTTTCCTCCGGAACGTCGGTCAACGGAATAGCCCCAGCGGCGATCCATCGTCCGTTTTCCGGAATATGCGGGGAGACTCACGAATGGCGATTTGAGATTGACGAATAGACACGAGAGGCGCAACCCAATGAGTTCAGGCTGGTTAACACGGAAGCGTGCGGTCGCATCCCCGGAACCGCGGTCGGTGCAGCCGTGCGATGTGCCGGTTCAGTCCATGAAGCCAGCGCATCGTCCGCCTGCTGAAGGGGCGGGTCATTCCGAGTGTTCGGAATGCGCCGAATAGAACGATGCGAGGGCCTCCCTCTGTAAAGTCGCTTCCTTCCGCAGATTCACGCACGTTTTTTTCCAAGAGCGCCGCCTGGCTGCGGAACCACGGGCGGGATGTCCGCCGCACGGCGAACGGGGATGTGTGAATTCCCCCGGAAGCCACGAGGAAACGAGCCGAATCAATGATCGAACGTCACCGAGAATCGGCTTCCGGGTCGAACACAGGTCGGATCCGGGGGACGCCGGATCAGTCGTGCACCGACGGACGAGACAAACGAGTTGTCTTCGGGGCTGATTCCGGCATCGTCGGGACCGTGCTAACCTCTATAATGCACAGCCTGCGACGATGTCCCGGCATGAGGCACACCACTCATCGCAACTCTTGATTAGAGCAGAGCGACCGTGACGATACTAACCAGTGCCCGGCATCCGGCTTGCCCTCCCGGCTGGTTCGATCAACTCACGCTCATGAACAATTCACCCGCAGTTGCTTCCGACACCCCGACTGCTCCCGACATCCCCGCCAAGTGCGGGCGGCTGCGCATTCGCAGCGCCCACCTCGTGGGCATCGCCGGATCGGGAATGCGGGCCCTTGCCGAACTGATCCACGGATCTCGCGTGTGTGTGACCGGCTCGGACCAGCACATTCCCCATCACGTCTTCTGGGAGATGCACCAGGCCGGATTGCTCGCGTTCCAGGGGCATGCCGCCTCGCAACTGCCCCCGGAAGCGGACGTGCTGATCTATAGTCCGGTGATCCCCGCTGACAATCCGGAACGGCGCGAGGCGACGCGGCTCGGGATTCAGCAACTGTCGCTGAGCGAAGCAATCGGCCGAATCATGGCGGGCCGCGTCGGACTCTCGGTCACCGGGACGCACGGCAAGACATCCACCACCGCCCTCGTCGGGCATCTGTTCGATGTCGGCGGCCAGTCTCCGTCCGTGCTGACGGGGGGCGAAGTCTGCGGACGTGGGGCGAGCGGATGGGCCGGACGGGGACGGCTGTTCGTCGCGGAGAGCTGCGAGTACCGTCGCCATTTTCTCGATCTTGCACCGCAGCACGCCATCCTGTTGAACATCGAACCGGACCATTTCGATTGCTTCGGCACGTTGCGGGAATCGATCGATACGTTTCGTGAATTCACCGCCCGCTTGCCGAAGGACGGCAAGCTGCTGGTGAACTATGACTCGCCCGCAGCGATGGAGGCGGCGTCGGGAACAGGGGCGAAGGTGCGGACCTTTGGGAGCCGCGCCGGCGCCGATTGGTGGTTGGGGGGGCTCCGCCAGACTTCCGACGGCTGGCGGTTCCCCTTGTTCTATCGGTCGAAGCTGTATGGGCAATTCGACCTGCCGCTGCCCGGCCGGCACAATGTCCTCAACGCCGTGGCAGCGATCGCCATGTGCTGCCGGTTGGGCGTCAGCCGCCAGAAGATCGCCGAAGGGCTGCAGTCGTTTCGCGGGGTCAAGCGTCGCTTTGAACTGCTGGGCACGCCGCAGGGAGTCACGCTGATCGACGATTATGCCCACCACCCGACGGCGATTCGTGCAACATTGCGGACGGCCCGGGAACAGTACGGCGCGCGTCGCATCTGGTGCGCCTTCCAACCGCATCAGGTCTCAAGAACGCGGGCGCTGTTCGGTGAGTTTGTTCGCAGCCTGTCACTGGCCGACCGCGTGCTCATCAGCCCGGTGTTTGCTGCCCGGGAACCGGCGAGCGAGGATCAGAGCCGGCTGTCTGCCGAGATGGCCAAACGTGTCCGCCGGTCCGGGACGCCGGCCCGGTTGGTCGAAAGTCTCGGGGAAATCACCTCGGTATTCGAGTCCGAGGCCCGGTCGGGTGACGTCTTCCTCACGCTTGGTGCCGGCGACATCAGCCGGATTGGCCGCGATGTGATGCTGCAATCTCAGCGGCAGCGTGCGTCTTAGTCGCGGAACGAGGCAAACGCCCGATGCCCAGGGCACCGTCCCCGCAGGCGCGAGCGCATTCAATACCCGTCCCGGTTCCCTGAACCTTGCGGCTGTCACAGGTGTCCAACCGGCGTTCATACGACCGGTACGCCCGGATTGAAACGGCGACCTGCAACCGCGGCATTCGCAGCGCTGTGCCTGTGGCGGCGATGGCCACCCGTTGAACGGCAAAGTCATCGCGGGTGGGCCAGTGCCCATCGGAGCCTCATAAGTTCCGTATGCCGGGTGCAACCCCCGGACCCGCAACTCGAGAGCTGAGTGCAACGAGGAAAGAGCCGGGCGCTTCCAATCTTGCCAGCCGCTCGGCGAGGTTGCTGCTTTTCACTCCCGACAGACCCGATCCCGTGGTCCAACGGCGAAGACGCCTGCGTGACATGCAGGAGAGCGATGGTTCGACTCCATCCGGGATCACTCAACCGGGAGGGCTGTGAGAAATTCGGCGGAAACACCCGGAGTCTCAGGATTTCGCGAAACGAATAAGACACGAACCATTGAACTCCGACACGTCGTGCCCTTGCTCAATTCAGACACCGGGTGTTTGTACGCGCCTTAGAAAGTACCACAACATCGAAGGGCTGCTCGTCCAACGGGAAGACACCGGACTTGCAATCAGAAGATCGGGGTTCGATTCCCCGGCGGTCCACTGAGATCCATCATGGCAACCAGAACTCACAGAACTGACAGAACGTCGCTCGCGGCACTGGTTGCTCCGGAGGACTTGAGAATCGGGGACTTTGTCGCCGTGCTCAACGAAATCGCGGAGTACCCGGCGATTGTGTGGTGTGATCCGGGCGCGGACGCAACCGATGATTTGGTCCGCGTGCAGTTTTGTGCGACGGACGGAGGGATGCCATTGAAGGTCAAAGCGATCTGCCTGCCGTTCGTCTATGTCGAGCCGCCTGTCGGCGCGACGCAGACGGTCGATGTAAGGCGGAATCAGTTGGTCCGTTTGAAGAAACGCTACTCGAAGACCATCTGGAAGGACCTGCGCGTCAAGCGATCAAGGAAAAAGAGGACCGGAAAAAAGAGGAGGAGCAAGAACTCGTCCGGAAGGTAGCCGGATACGGTTTGCCGGGCCGGTTTGCTAAACCGTGCGGCCTTCGGGTCTTGTGGGTTCGAATCCCCTGCCTTCCGCTGACGGGTGTTTTGCCCCTTCGCCAATCGCTCCCCCGATTCCGCCATCCGTCTCCATGAAAAAAAAGCGAGCCACCCTGCTTGCTGAGATGCGGGCATGGCAGCGGGTTGCAACGGCTGCGTATAATGGGAGACCGACAGCCTGTGAGGAACCGACCGTGGACAACCTGCCCGACCTTGAACTTCTGGAAACCGTGCACTCGTTTCCGGGGCCGTATGTGTTCAAGGTCATTGGCTCAGCGGAGGGCAACTTCATTGGCCGGGTGGTCGCCGCCGTCCGCAGCGAGTTGGCAGAGTCCGTCGAGCCGGCCTTCTCGTTCCGCAAGACAGCCGGCGAGCGTCACGTGTGCGTGACCATCGAGCCGCCGGTTGACGACGGCGAACATGTTCTCGCCATCTACCGCCGCCTGCGCGACGTCGACGGACTCGTCATGCTGCTCTGAGCGAGGCACCCCGACGCAAAGCTCGCATCCCCTCCGAGCCCAGAGCGTGTTCAGATCCCTGGGCGTTAGCAACGCGTCAACGACGGGTGGCGGGGGGGCACGGCAAGGTTGTCCGACCGTCGTGCTGCGTCGATCACGGGGGCGATGAGGCCGTCGTGGAGATCGTTCGTCGCCCCCGGTTCGGATCGGGAATCATGGCCCCGCACCCCAACGAGCCCCCGCCACCCGTCACCCGTCGCCACCCGTCACCCGTGGTCGCTCATCTGCGAGCCGGCATTGGCCCTTTGCGCCCAAGGAGCAACTCGACGCCAACGAACAGAATGACGATGACCGGCATCAACGCCAACAGGGCGACCGAGAGGCACACGCCGGCCAACAGCATCGGAAGCTGAATGGCTCCGGACAGCGCTCGGGACAACAGGGAGCAGTTAGGTGAGGTACGCGGCATCAGCAGGCCCCACCAGGAGGGATGCGAATTCTTGGGTGTTGTCGGATCGCTCATGTTGTCGCGTGAAGACGCATGTCGTTGCGTGAAGACGTTGGAAACAGGGACCCCGCAAGTATACACAATGACTCAGACGAATGCCGACAGATTCCCGGTTTTCACGCGAATGGCGAGCGGGGGGCAACTTCCCGATGGACACGAGCCACGCCCCCAACCAGTCTCCACCTCTCTGTGGCCATTGCGATCAACCGGGATGGCAGAAAGTGCAGGACGCATCGGGGGGCCCCCTCCCACTCGCCACGACGCATCCGCATTGACGGCCCTTCCCTTGCAGCAGTCCCTTGGGGCGCACTCAGTTTGGATTGCGAGTCTGGGCAAAGCAGTGCGAAAGCCGTTTTCTGCGTCGAACTCGGAAGGCCAAGCAGTGGCACCGAAATCCGCGCGTGCGCCCAGTCCCTTGTGAGTTTCATCCGATTGCTGGCGTTCAGGCGGCACGACTCGCTAGAATGCGGCGTCGGCCCGGCATCGGTCGGGTTGGGTGTTGAAGGGAATCTGATGGCCACACCAGCCACGCTCAATCCGGACCGGCCCAGACCCCCCCCCCCGTCGGTTTCGCAGGCTCAGTTGGTCTCGCAGCAAGAGTGGGGCGAGCCATCGGTGTGTGACCTCGCCGATGGCCACGCGGTCGTATTCTCCGCACGTGCCCCGGACAAACTCAGCCCCAACGAAGACGCGGCTGCGGTCATTCCGGTCGATGAACGCTGCGGTGTGCTTGTTGTGGCCGACGGACTGGGCGGTGAGCGCGCCGGTCACGAAGCCTCGGCGCTGGCCGTGCGGACGCTCGCCGAAGCGGTCCTGGGGGCCGATGCCGATGCGACCCGGTTGCGGTCCGCCATTCTGGACGGGATCGAAACCGCCAACCGCATGATTTGCGAGATGGGCATCGGGGCGGCGACAACCATTGCCGTCGTCGAAATCAGCGACCGGCATGTCCGACCGTACCACGTGGGCGACTCCATGATCCTCCAGGTGGGCGGACTCGGGAAAGTCAAACTGCAAACGGTTTCCCATTCCCCCGTGGCAATGGCCGTCGAATCGGGCCTGCTGGATGCGGCCGAGGCGATGCATCACGACGAGCGGCATGTCGTCTCTAACGTCGTCGGCAGTGCGAGCATGCGAATCGAAATCGGCCCGCCCCTCAAAATTGCACCACGCGATACGGTGCTCCTCGCCAGCGACGGCTTGAGCGACAACCTGCATTTGAACGAGATCGTCCCCACGATTCGCAAGGGCCGCCAAAAAGAGTCAACCGAACGTCTGGTGGCAGCGGCCATCAACCGCATGCGGCATCCCATAGACGGTGCTCCCCATAAACCGGACGATCTGACAGTGATCACCTACCGGCGGTACCGGCAGCGGCCGACGCATGACCCCCGGAACTGAAGCTCCGCTGCGTGTCGTGCGTTCACGGAGGCGATGTCTCGCGCAACGAGCCTGCTGCGTCGTTGACGTCCGAGGGGTCGATTCGGATCGCTTTTTGAGTACGATGTCCGCAGACGGCTTCGTACAATCGACCTGCAAGCGAATTCCGCTGAACGAGTTCCTCATCGCTGCGGAGCTTGCTCCGCTCATGTCGATCACGCGCAGACCGTGTCCGCAGCGCGGCGAGCAAGCTCGGCGGCTAAAGGTTCTCCCTCTAACCACCATCCACTGAGATTGGCCATCATGAACAACACCCCGTTGATCTTCGACATGCATCTCGATCTGGCGATGAACGCCCAATTGTGGAACCGCGACCTGCGCTGGTCCCAGGAGCGGATTCGGCGTTGGGAACATATCCAGACCGCAGCGACCAAGTCGAAGGATAAGGTCGACCGGGGCAACAACACGGTTTGCTTTCCGGAGATGCGCCGTGGGCGGATCGGCCTGTGTGTGGCGACGCAGATCGGACGGCATTCGTCTTACTTTCACAAGCTGCCCGGTTGGAATTCGCCCGAACAGGCCTGGGCCGGCACGCAGGGGCAACTCGCCTGGTACCGCCTGATGGAAGAGGCGGGCGAGCTAAAACAAATCCGCAACAAGGCGGAACTCGACGCTCATCTTGACCTGTGGCTCGGTGCCCCGCCGGTTGACGAGACTCTCTCCTGGACGAGTTCAAGACCGACGAATTCAACGCCGCAGCCGGAATCGCTGCCGATCGGTTACATCCTCAGCTTGGAGGGGGCCGACTCTCTGGTCTCGCTCGATTTTCTGGAACGCAGCTACAACGATGGCCTGCGCGCACTCGGCCTGTCACACTACGGCCCCGGCCGCTATGCCCACGGGACCGATGCCACCGGACCCTTGCCGCCAGAGGGCAAGGAACTCCTCCGGGAAATGCAGCGGCTGGGCATCATCCTCGATGTGACGCACCTGTGTGACGAATGCTTCTGGGATGCGCTCGATTGCTATCAGGGGCCGCTGTGGGCCAGCCATCAAAATTGCCGCAAGCTGGCGCCGTGGAACCGGCAGTTCGCCGACGACCAAATCAAGGCGGTCATCGAGCGCGGCGGCATCCTCGGCATGGCGTTCGACGCCATCATGATGGTCCCCGGCTGGGTCCACAGACAGAGCCGCCCCGAGGACTTTCAACTGCGCATCGAACGCATCTGTGAGCACATCGACCACATTTGCCAACTCGCCGGAAGCGCAAAGCATGTCGCCATCGGCACGGACCTCGACGGCGGGTTCGGCACCGAGCAGACGCCGATGGACCTGGATTCAATCGCCGATCTCCAGACGTTGCCGGCCTTACTCCGCGACCGCGGCTATTCCGACAACGACATCGCCGGCATCATGTGGAGCAACACGGTCGAATTCTTGCGACGAACCTGGGAGTAGCATGTAGAGTGTGTGGAGTACGCGTTCCCTCGGCGCGGTGCGTTCAGCAAGCCGTCCGGCGAAGATGCAGCACACGACGACCAGACCGCGTGAAACGGGGACGTAACACTCCCCCGTAAACGTCGTCGGACTAATTACTGGCGCCGGCTCATTGTTTCATAATCTTAGTCTTACTCGTAATCTTAATCTCTGGCTGAACAGCGAATGATCTGATCCTCAATACGATTGCAGGAGTCCAGATGAAGAACAAAAGTATGATTAGGACCAAGATTAAGATTAAGAGGAGTCAGCGGCTCGACTGCGTAGAACGACAGAGAGTGTTCGGGCGACGCTGATTCGGACTTTCTGCACGCGCCCGACGACAGACTTGGCACGATACGCCAACGGAAATCAGCCCATGAAACTGGCCAGCGGCGGGATTCAACACGAGACGAACACGTTCGCGCCCACGTTGGCGACGATCGACGATTTCGTGCGGGACAGTAATTGCGGGGCGGACCTGGATGGCGGGTCTGTCGTGTTTGAACGGTTTCGCGGGACCGGCACGATTCATGGCGGATACATTGCGGCTGCGGAGGCTGAGGGCTTTGAGCTAGTTCCGCTCTTGTGCGCCAAAGCGCAGCCCTCTGGAGTGGTTGGCCAGGGCTGCTTCGATGAGATGCTCGGGCGGTTTCTCGATCGTCTGAAAGATGCCCTCCCGGTTGACGGCGTATTGCTCGACCTGCATGGTGCGATGGTCACCGAACGGCACGACGATGCCGAAGGCGCGCTCATTGCCGCCGTGCGGGAAGTGACCGGCGACGAGTTGCCGATTGTGGTCACGCTGGACCTGCATGCGAACATCACGGAGCGAATGGCGCGGCTGTCGAACGTGATCATCGGATTTGATACTTACCCGCACGTCGACATGCAGGAGCGCGGCACGGAGGCCGCGCGACTGTTGGCTCGCATCGTGCGGGGCGAGGTGAAACCGGTTCAGCAGTACCGGCAACTGCCGCTGCTCACCATGCCCCCCATGCAGTGCACGTTGCGTGAGCCGATGCAGTCGCTCATGCGGCGAGTCCACGCGTTGGAGCAGGAGCCGGGTGTGCTCACTGCGACCGTTTCGATGGGGTTTCCCTTTGCGGACATCCCCGACGCCGGCGTCTCGGTCCTCGTCACCACAGACAACGACGCCGCGCTGGTGGCGCGCAAGGCGGACGAACTGGCAAAACTGGTGTGGAGCCTCAAAGACGACCTGCAGCCGCAGTTGACGACGATCGAAAGAGTGATCGATTCGGTGCGGGCGCATCCCGATCGCGGACCGGTCATTTTTGCTGACGGTTCGGACAATCCGGGCGGAGGTGCTCCGTGCGATGGAACGGTCGCATTGGCTGCACTCATTGAAGCGGGGCTTTCCGGAGCGGTGGTCGGCGTGCTCTACGATCCGGAAACGGCGTCTCAGGCCCATGCGGCGGGCGTCGGCTCCACGATCCGTGTGCGGCTGGGAGGCAAAACGGACGACCGTCATGGGGCGCCGGTCGAAGCGGATGCGGAAGTCCGGCATCTGTGTGACGGCCGGTTTACGTATCGCGGGCCGATGATGCAGGGCGTCGAAGACTGTCTCGGTCCGACAGCGACGCTGGTGATCGGCGGCGTGGACGTCGTCGTGTCGTCGGTGCGGCGGCAATGTCTGGACGCGGAGATGCTGCGAGTGGCGGGGATCGATCCGACGAGCCGCCGGCTGATCGTGGTGAAAAGTGCGGTGCACTTTCGGGCCGACTTCGGGCCGATGGCGGCTGCGATCTTCGACGGCGACACGCCGGGAGTCCATCGTCCGGACTTTTCCGGCTTCGATTACCGGAAACTCCGCCATCCGATCTATCCTCTCGATCCGGACACAACCTGGCAGCCGGCATGAACAACAGCGACCGACCGACACGAGTGCGGCATGGCGTGATCGCCGCAGCGTCGTTGATGTCGCTTCTGTTGTATCTGGATCGGATTTGCATCTCTTTTGCAGAGCAGTACGTCCAGGAAGACCTCAGTTTGTCCAACGCTCAGGTCGGCTGGGTGCTGAGTGCGTTTTTTGTGACGTACGCTCTGGGGCAGGTGCCGGCAGGTTGGCTGACGGACCGCTTCGGTTCACGGATCATGTTGACGGCCTACGTGCTGATGTGGTCGTTGTTCACCGGACTGACCGGCGGGGTCTCCGCGTTCGCCGCCCTGTTGGTGTTGCGGCTCGGGTTCGGCTTCAGCCAGGCGGGAGCCTACCCGACGGCGTCGAGCATCGTCAGCAAGTGGGTTCCGTTTCACCGCCGCGGCACGGCCAGCGGGTTCATCGCGCTGGGAGGCCGCGTGGGCGGGTTTCTCGCGCTGTTCGCCAGTGGTCACATGATCGTCTGGCTGACACCCGCCGACATCGAGATAGCCTTGCAGCCGTCCGATCTTCTGAACGCACCGCGGCTCTGCTTTGAGCTGAGTGAAACACCGGAGCGTGAAACATCGTATGCGGAGACGTCAGGCCCAGTGACAACGGATGCAGTGACAATGGGCGCAGAGACAACGGGCGCAGAGACACCGACGAGTCGCTTGCGCAGAAAATGCTTTGAGCACTTTACGGCTGAGCATCGCGAGATCGTCAAGCGGCATGGGGCGGCGTACGCGGCAGCCTTGTCTCAGCAGCAGCGGAAGAAGAGGGGCGAACAGAGTGAAAGAGTCGTCGCCGCGTTTCCTCCCGCCGACGCATCGATGCTCGTCGACGAGCTGAACGCTCTGATCCATTCCCGCGGGTTCTTTGTGGCGGAGGACATCAACGGCGTTTCGGTCGAACGGGAAGCGGCCCGGCTGATGCGTCGGTCGCCGACGAATCTGACCGACCAACAGGCGGGACGGCTCAACCGATTGGTGATCGAAGGACTGTTTCCCAACGGCGTGAAGAAGCTGTACGTCGCCGGTTGGCGTCCCATGATGGTCGTGTATGGGTCGCTGGGCATCGTCGTCGCCGCGCTTATCTGGTGGAGCTGTCACACAACACCGGACGAACATCCGCAAGCCAACGCGGCGGAGGTCGCGCTGATCCGGGGGGATCGTCCCGGTGGACAGTCACACGACGGCAAAGTGGCCGGCGTACCATTGGGGCCGCTGATGCGCAGCATGAGCATGTGGTGTTCCTGCTTGTCCCAGTGGTTCACGAACATCGGTTGGGTGTTTCTGATCACCTGGGCGCCTCGATATCTGGCCAACGTGCATCACGTGCCGACGGAACAACGCGCTTTGCTCGTTTCGATTCCGCCTTTGGTCGGATGGATGGGCATGCTGTCCGGGGGATCGATGACCGACTTCGCCGTCCGCAGGCTGGGCCTGCGCTGGGGGCGAGTGCTGCCAATTTCGCTGTCGCGCTGGGTCGCCATGTTCGCCTATCTCGGCTGCCTGTTTGAACCAAACGCCCTGCTGGCGGTAGCACTGTTTTCGGTCGTCGCCTTTGCCACCGATTTCGGCACACCCTCCGCGTGGGCGTTTACGCAGGATGTGGGCGGCCGTTACGTGGGGTCGGTGCTCGGCTGGGGCAACATGTGGGGCAACCTGGGAGCCGCCGTCACGCCGCCGCTGTTAATCTGGATCGTCGGCGAGACGGCGAACTGGGACAACGCGTTCCTCACCTGCGCGGGGGCGTTCCTGTTAGCGGGGTTTTTCTCGCTAGGAATCAACGCGACGATTCCCATCGTGCCGGAAGATGGAGGCGATGCGGACAAACCGGCGATCATTCCCCATCGCGGAAGCGGAACGGCTCGCCGGTGACCTCGTAACCGGGGCGGAGGCCCACATTCAGCAGCAGCCCGATGGCGATGCACATCGTGAGGAGGCTCGATCCGCCGTAACTCACCAGGGGCAACGTCAGTCCGGTGATCGGCATCAGCCCAACCGTCATGCCCGTGTTGACGATCAGTTGGGCGGCGAACAGCATCACGATCCCCACCGCCATCAAACGGCCGAACGGCTCCTGTGTCCCGGCAGCGATCATCAGGCCGCGGCCAAACAGCAGCAAGTACAGCAGCAGCACACCGAAGGTCCCCGGCAGCCCCCAGCGTTCTCCGATCAGGCAATAGATGAAGTCGGTCCGCGCGGCGGGCAGGTGGTAGGCGAGCGGATCATCGATCTTCATGCCGGTGACGTCGCTGCCCCACATGCCGCCCAGCGCGAGCACTTGCTTGGACTGGTGCAGATGATACCCATCGCCCCGCGGCGTGGGACCGGCATCCTGCTGATTGAACAGCGTGGTGATCCGCGACTTCTGCTCGGCACTCATTTGCGTCCACAGCACGGGCATCACCATCGCACCCAGCAGGGCGACGGCGACGAGATGCCGCGCGCGGGCCCCGGCGGCGAACAACATGCCGTACAAGACCGGAAAGAACAGCAGCGATGTGCCGAGGTCCGGCTCGCGCAGAATGAGCAACACCGGCACCAACGTGAGCGCGAACGGGACAATCAGTCCCCGCAGGCGGCGATAGTTCCGGCGATGCATCAGGTAGTGGCTCAGCGCGATGATGTACGTGAGCTTGGCCAGTTCCGATGGCTGAAAGTCGGCAATGCCGAGCGGAATCCAACGGTGGGCCCCATTACGAGCCGGGCAGAAGTAGACAACCCCCAACAACAGCAGCGTCGCCACAAACAGCGGGTAACTCCACGGCTTCCAGACGCGGTAGGGGATCCACGTCGCCACCAGCATGGCCAAAAACCCGATTGCGATCCACACCAACTGCCGCGACTGCAGGTCCCGCCCGGAAGCGAATTCATCACCGCGGGCAATGCCCCCCAAGCCGGCAATGACGAGCAGCGCCGCACTCATCACGACCAGCCACGGCATCCGCTGCAGAGATAGAGTCGGCGTCATCATGACGGTGCGGATCGGTCTTGGGCCCGTTCAACCGGGGGGCAGATTTGTCAGGCTTCGAATCGGAAGTTGGAGTTCAGCCTTGAGGCTGCGCAGGCAAGCTAAAGCTTGAACTCCAGCTTGCGGTTCCTGGATTGGCAGAGCACTCGGCAACCGGGGGGGGTTGTAGTCCATCCGTCGCGTTGCGGGAACAGGGATGTGCGCCCAGTCCGCCGAACCGCCATAACCGTTACAGGTTAGGGAGCGAAGTTGTGACGCATTCCCGTTGAAATCGACACGAAGCGAACGCCTCAGCCTAGAATAGAGCAGCCACCGTCGGACGCAGACGGAACGGCAGCGTATTCTTGTGCTCTGCCGATTCCAAAACTTAGCGTTGGAGTTCAGCCTTGAGGCTGCCAAAGCAAGCTGAAGCTTGAACTCCAACCTCTGAATCAAGGCTTGGCGACCGGTTCCCTTCCGGCTTTTTCGACGTCTGGGATGACCATGAGCACTGTTGTTACGAATCCGGAGCGCAGCGCCCCATCACCGGGCGCACCGGAACCTGAAGAGCCGGTCTCAGCAGGCATCGACGGACCGGACCTGAACGTGCTGGAGGACCGGTTCCCGGAGTGGCTCCAGGCGCCCCGCATCCTCGCCCTGTGGACGACGGTGATCGGCGTTCTGTATCTCTTTTTGAGTTATCAGCCGCTGTGGCATACCGATCTGTGGGGCCATCTCTCCTACGGACGCTGGATCTGGGAACACGGGCGTTTGCCCGAGACCGAACCGCTGATGCCTCTGTCGCGTGGCGTTCCCTTTGTCGACACCGCTTGGCTCGGCCAGGTGCTGGGGTACGGGCTGATTCGGCAGTTCGGCATCCCCGCGATGCAGATGTTCTACGCGGCGACCATTGCCGGGTCGTTCGCCCTGTTGCTCGCCGCCGTCCTCCGCCGCACGCAGGGGGCAATGGCAGCCGGTTTTATCGCAATCATCACCTTCGCGGTTGTCGACTATCAGCAACTGTTGATCGTCCGTCCGCAACTGTTCGGACTGGTCGCATTCGTCGCGCTGTTTACCCTGCTGACGGCGTTTCGCTGGCGGACGGCGTATTGGTTTGTGATTCCCCTGATGTTCACATTGTGGGCCAATCTGCACGGGTCGTTTATCGTCGGATTGGGCCTGTTGGCGACCTGCTGTCTGGGCCGCGGGATCGACATCTTCCGTCGCCTGCG
Organism: Planctomycetaceae bacterium; assembly: GCA_029259845.1. Classification (GTDB taxonomy): domain Bacteria; phylum Planctomycetota; class Planctomycetia; order Planctomycetales; family Planctomycetaceae; genus JAHBXU01. The sequence continues at coordinate 72,269 of JAJDEI010000026.1, forward strand.
AAGCGTGGGAGCGGTGACGGCTGATCCGGTCGTGCGGCGGCTGTTCGTTCTCACGCAACTGGCGGCCGTCGCCACGCTGATCAACCCTTACGGGCTGGGGCTGTACGCCGAGGTGTTCGCCGTCGCCGGCCATCCGAACTTGCAGGATCTCATCGAATGGGATCCGCTCACGCTGCGGATGTCGCAAGGCAAAGCGGCTGCGGCATGTGCGCTGGCGTTGATGTTTGCCTATCGCTTCAGTCCTCGCAGGGTGCGGGCGAACGAGGTGCTGTTACTTGTCGGACTGGGGGGCGCGGCTCTGTCGTCCTCCCGCATGATCGTCTGGTGGGCTCCCGTGGCGTCCTATTATCTGGCGCTGCACGCCGCAGCGATCTTTCGCAGCAACCGCATCGGCGAGCGGCTGACATTTCCTCGCACGGCACCGTCTCCCCGTAGCGGAAAATGGTCGGTCGTGACCGTCGGACTGGCGTGGATCTTCTTCGCCTACACGCCGTTTGGAATTACGCTGCTGCACGGCTCTCCCAAGACCCCGGAAGCACAATCGCGGCGGATCGAGACGAGCACGTCGGCCCAGACGCCGCTGGCGGTAGCGGCCTACCTGCATCGGCGGCCGCCACAGGGATTGGTCTTCAACACCTACGAATGGGGCGACTATCTCCTCTGGGCCGGGCCGCGCGATCTGCAGTTGTTTGTGGCATCGCATGCCCATCTCATTCCCGAGGAAGTATGGGACGATTATCTGTCAATCCTGAACGCCGGCAGCAATTGGGAGAAGAAGCTCGACCAGTACGGGGTGAATGCGGTCGTCATCGACAAAAAAGACCGTGCTTCCTTTATCAAGGCGCTCAAGGCGAAGGGCGACATGTGGCAGATTGGGTACGAGGATAACCGGGCGGTTGTGCTTACGCGGAAAGAGCCGATCTGAGAGGCTGCTTTTCGTTCGTTGTTCCCACGGGGTGTGACCCGTGGGCTTCTGGGGGGTTGATCCATTGAGTCACGCAGCCATGTCCCGATCGTTTCCGTGGAAGATGTTCGTCGCTTTGCAGGCCGGCGTGTTGGCGGCGTTTGGAGCTGCCTATGCGGTGAGCGGGCCGCGATCGCGGGATCTCACCAAGCAGGAACTGTGGGGACGCGAGCCGTTCACTCCGATCACGGTTGCTCGTTCCGAGCCGTTGGTCGTCGAGCCGCTGTACGACCGTCCGGATTTTGTGAGCGATGCGGAACTGGCAGCCGTGTTAGAGCGGGTGGTGCCGCGATTTCAGCATCGGCGGACAAAACCCAACTTCGTCGAGCACGCCGTCCGCATGTGGGGGGTCAAGGCAAAATTTGACGACCCGCAGGCGATGTCGGGCCGGGAACTGTCGGAGTTTCTGACCGATCACGCCCGCTATGCCGCCTCCTGGGGAAGCACGGCCGCCCCGCTGGTCGAAGACCGCAAAACTGGTCTCGCCATTCGTTGGGGAACCGAGAGCGGTGCGTCCGTGCACCACGATCATTGGCTCGCCAGTCTCACAGAAGGGGGCGTCCACCGGGACACACCCGTTTACGGACCGGCCCGCCGCGGAACGACCATCAACGACGTCCTCCAGGAATCGCTTTGCGATTTCCGTCTCGACGAACGCGAAACCGAATGGACGGCGATGGCGTTCGGACTATGGTTGCCCCCGTACCGCGAATGGACCGGTTCGGAGGGACGGCGGTACTCCTTCGATCTTCTCGCACAGCGGCTGATGCGCGGCCAGAAACAGCTCGGCGTGTGCAGCGGCACCCATCGCGTCTACTCGCTCATGCTGCTGATCCGGCTTGACGACGAATTCGACATCCTTTCCGACGCATCCCGGGCGGAGTCTTACGGATACCTGGAGCGGGTTCGCGATCTGATTACGGCCTCGCAATGGGAGGACGGCCGTTGGCCCTCCAACTGGCCGGATGGGGCGAAAGCCGCCTCACAGCCGATTGACGAAGAACTGTTCAAACAGGTCATCGCGACGGGACATCACCTCGAATGGTTGGCCATTGCCCCACGCGAACTGCATCCGCCTGACAACCAAATCCGAAAAGCGGCCCGCTGGATCATCGACACCACGACCGGCAAAACGGCTGCGGACATCCTCCCGCACTACACGTTCTACAGTCACGTGGGCAACGCGCTGGCGTTGTGGCGAAACACGCACCCGGCGACCTTCTGGCAGCAGTGGCGGGCCACGCATCCCTACGAACCGACCCCGGACAATACGGTCAAGCGGGATGAGGTCGTCGGACGTGACGAACGGTGATGAGAGGCCTGTCCGTTGAGGCCCCGTAGGAAACAGACCGCCACCCGGTGAGCGATTTTCGTTGGACTTCAAGCTTTAGCTTGCCTGGGCCGCCTCAAGGCTGAACTCCAACGTGCAAACCGCCGGCAACGGTGACGTTTCAAGCGTCTGCCGAACCGTGACGTGGGGCGTCGGCGGTCTTGCGCTGCTCAACCCCGGATTCGTCCTCATGGGCGAAGTGGGGACCGGAGAGGAATTGTTCCTGGGTGTGCCGTTCGATGCGGACGATCTGATCTCCGAGCACTTGAATGCGGCGGGAGACTTCGTGCGTCGTCTGTTCCATGCCGCCGGAGACGAGCGTGACCACCCCGAGGAACAACAGCATTTGCCCGGCGGTCGCCAACAGCCAACCGGTGGGCGTGTAGTTGTCCGGTCCGCCAAAATAACCCCACAGCACCATCACGGTGCCGACGGTCAACAGCCCGATCCCGCCATAGGCGAGGATTTGTCCCCACAGGGACTCGCCGCGTCCGGGTGCCTTTTTGCCATCAAAGGCCGATGCGATGTTGAAGTGGGGAGCTGGTGTGTGCGCGTGGGAGCTGTCCAACCGGGTCTGGGGAGCCGGTTGCGGGGCTCGTCGCGGATGAGGAGCCGGGACCGGGGCTTCGCTACCGGTTTTGGGAGTGTGCTGACTGTCGAGCCGGTATTTCGGTCGGCTGGTTCGCTGCGGTTTTGGTTTCGTCACAGGGGCCTGTCCGTCCGTTGGTGACAATTCGGCAGCGGGAACTGTGGGGGGATCGCCCCGGGCCTCATCCCTGAGGGCGGGGGCTTCGGCGAGCGCATCAATGGACGGCGGCGCCTCCGGGGTCGGGGTCGGGGTCGGGGTCGACACGGGCGACGCTTGAGGCGACGTCGGAACGTGCCTCAGCGGCAGGTCCGGGTCGAGGAGTTCCTCTGTCGACCAGCGTTCCAGCAGGTCGCGAACCTCGCGCGTCTTGGGGTGCAGGCTGAGCGACCTGACGCTGCTCACTTCCCTGCCGCAGGAAACACATTGCAGAATTTGCCCGTCAGCAGAGAGTTCGCCCGCAACATCTGTCTGGCATCCAGCACACCACATCCGTGTTTTCCTCAGCGTTCCGTCTTGGAACGTGTATGGCCCACGATCGTCGTGACAGTGGACTCGGGGGGCGAAATCTATGACAAGTCCCGGAGTTGTGGCAAGACCGGTCTGGGTGAGTGGCCGAGTGGTAAATGACAAAGTGGTGGAGGTTGGGTCAGCCGCGGGGCAGATTTCCAATCTGTCGCCGGCGCGGTCACTCGGGCAGGTTGGAGACCTGCTGAACGTGCCCCCTGGCTCCTCCGCCCATTTCCCATTTCCCATCTCCAATTTCCCACTTTGCCACTTCAAGGCTTTGCCACTCGCGACCCGCTTGCTCTGCTTTTCGGCACTGACTACGCTGCTGGTAACGTCTCCCCAGGTAGTCTGCGATGCTCGATGCCCTCAACGATCCCCACCGAATCGTGATCACCGGCGTGGGGTTGGCCGCGCCTAACGGCAATGACCTCAGCGAGTTCCGCCAAAGCTTGTTGGGTGGCCGGTCGGGAGTCGTCAATTTTGAGACCCGCTACATCGGCAAAGTGCTGGCGGGTGTCTGCAATTTTGACGAATTCCGATATCAAAAACGGAAAGAACGCCGCCGCGGCACGCGGGCCGGGTCGATCTCGATCTATTGTGCCAATGAGGCGGTTCGAGACTCCGGCCTCGATTGGGACAACGTGCGCCGCGACCGGGTGGGCGTCTACTTGGGCATCACGGAGCACGGCAACGTCGAGACGGAGAACGAAATCTACGAGATTTCGCAGTTCGACTATGACACGACCTGCTGGTCGCATCACCATAATCCACGCACGGTTGCGAACAATCCGGCCGGTGAGGTGACGCTCAATCTGCGGATCACCGGCCCCCATTTGACGTTGGGGGCCGCCTGTGCTGCCGGGAACGCGGGCTTCATTCAGGCGGCGCAGATGTTGCGGCTGAACGAGGTGGACATCGCAGTCGCCGGCGGCGTCTCGGAAAGCATTCACACGTTCGGCATTTTTGCCAGCTTCGCCAGCCAGGGGGCTTTAGCCGTTCATGATGATCCGACGAAGGCGTGCCGGCCGTTCGACGCTGATCGCTGTGGGATCGTTGTCGCTGAGGGCGGGGCCATCTGCACGCTCGAACGGTTGCCGGACGCACTGGCCCGGAACGCGAGCATCTACGGCGAGATCGTGGGCCATGCGATGAACTCGGATGCTTCGGATTTCGTGCTTCCCAACGCATCCCGTCAGGTGGAATGCATGCGGCTGGCCCTTGCACGGGCCGACATGCAGCCGGAGGACATGGACATCGTGAGCAGCCATGCCACCGCGACCGAACAGGGAGACATTGAGGAGTCCCGGGCGCTGCAGGCCGTATTCGCGGAGCATCCCGATGTGGCGGTCAATAACACCAAGAGCTTCATCGGCCACGCGATGGGGGCTGCCGGGGCCCTGGAGATGCTGGGGAATGTGCCTGCCTTTGAAGACGGGATCGCTCACGCTACAATCAATCTCGATCATCCGGACCCCTGCTGCGCCTTTCCTCAACTCGTGGCGAATGAGCCGCGACCGTTGGAGAGGGCGGAGTGCATTCTGAACAACTCGTTCGGCATGCTGGGGATCAATTCGGTGCTGATCGTCCGCAAATTCCCGGCGGAGCACGGGGGTCTGTACGCATAAGCGGGGACCGCCCTGCTGTCGCTGGCGGTATCGGCCTCCCGATCCGCCGATTGTTCCGGCTGGAGACCGTGCCGCTTGAAGACCGTTCCGGCTGAAGACTGTGCCCCCTGAAGATTGCGACCGGTGAGAACGACCCGGTCCCCAGAAGTTGATGGAGAAGTGTGAATGGCCCCGCCTGATATTCGCCAGGTTGTTCTTGATATCCTGGAACGTATTGCCCCCGATGAGGACCTGAGCGACCTCGACGACAGTTCCCCGTTCCGCGAACAGATGGAACTGGACAGCATGGATTTTCTGGACATCGTGATGGAGCTGCGCAAGCAGTACCGCATCCAGATACCCGAGGACGAATACGAGCAACTGATCTCGATGGACTCGACGGTCAACTACCTCATCCCCAAACTCGCGGATACGCCTGCCGCAGTTTAAGACGGAAGGCACGCTCATGGATTGGGTTCCAGTCCTCGTTGCTTGGAAGAATCCGGTGTGCTGCCAACCGGTTTCTGGCCGGAGAGTCGCTGGATTATTCCAGGGAGCGATGATCGGCTGCTTTCTCTGCCTGACGGCGTTTCGCCCTTTGGCTGCCGCGCCGCCGGCAAGACCTGTTCTCGTTATCGCTCACCGCGGAGCGCACCAGCAACATCCCGAGAACAGTCTTCCGGCCATTCGTGCCGCCGCCAAGCTCGGATGCGACTACGTGGAGGTCGACGTTCGTATGACGCGGGACGGCAAATTGGTTTTGATGCATGACTCGACCGTTGACCGAACGACGCGCGGCAGCGGAAAGGTCCGAGACATGGCTCTCTCGGATGTACGCGAGTTGAGGTTCTCGGGTTTGGCGACTGACGACACGGTGCCGACATTCGATGAGGCCGTCGCAGCGTGCAAGTCAGCGGGGATCGGAGTGTATGTCGACCACAAGGTGGCTTCTCCGGACTCGGTTGCGAAAGTCCTCGCCACGGTCGACAAACATGGGATGCGGAACCGCATCGTCGTGTACAGTTCGAACCAAATCTTGCATGAGTACAAGCGTCTGAGTTCCGACGTCTGGATCATGCCCCCCCACCCACGCTCATCTGAGGCGATCCGCGAAATTGCTGTTGGATTGAAACCGGAGACCCTCGACGGGAACCTCAGAGATTGGACCGACGAAGAGGTGCAAGCCGCCCACTCCGTCGGAATCCAGGTGTGGGTCGACAACCTGGGAAAACATGACAATCCGGTGGGCTTTCAAAAGGCGGTCGACATGGATGTTGACGCGATTCAAACCGATCACCCGCTGCAATTGATTGAGTTTCTGGCATTACAGGCGCGGCGGAAGATCGATGACAACTGATCAAAACAGATGGCCCTGAAAAACTCCTTGACCGGTGCAACGTGAATCGCGTTTTGAGGGATGAGCGAGTTTTCGGGAATCCGACAAGGGACGCGCGGCCTGCTGAAAGACTCCGATCGGCGCGTCACTGGGCCGCGGATCGCGGAGCGATGGCACACGTTTCCCAACGTGCGTCAAGCGTCTTGTTTCGCCGGATTGTTTGTTCGTTGAGGCGTGCCAGGCTCGGTTGTCCGTCGCTGTGAAGTATCACACTGTCATCATCGGCGCCGGGATGTCGGGCCTTGCAGCGGGGATTCGGCTCGCTTACTACGAGAAGCCGGTCTGCCTTCTCGAACGGCACACGACCATCGGCGGGCTGAATTCGTTCTACCGGCTCAGGGGCCGTAACTACGACGTCGGCCTGCACGCGGTCACCAACTATGCCCCACCGGGGACACGGACCGGACCGCTCGCCAAGCTGCTCAAGCAACTGCGGCTGCGTTGGGACGACTTCGACCTCGCCCCGCAAAACGGGTCATCGGTCGTCTTTCCCGGCCATCGCATCGCGTTTGACAACGACTTTGCATCGTTCGTGGACGACGTCTGTCGCCAGTTCCCGCAGCAGGCGGACCGCTTCCGCCGCTTGGTGGCGCATATCGGCCAGTTCGATGAAACCAGTCTGACGCAGCCGCAAACGTCAGCTCGCAACGTCCTGGGAGAATATCTCGGCGACCTCACCCTCATCGACATGCTGCTCTGTCCTCTGATGTTCTATGGCTCGGCGACGCCGCACGACATGGACTTCAGCCAGTTCTGCATCATGTTCAAGAGCATCTTCCAGCAAGGGTTCGCGCGGCCATTGAAGGGCGTGCGGCAAATCCTCAAGGCGCTCACCCGGCATTACAAGGAGTTGGGCGGCCAACTCAAACTGCGGCACGGCGTCCGCCAAATCAAGACGGACGGCAGCCGGGCGATCGGCGTAATCCTCGACGACGGCCGGGAAATCGAAGCCGAACACGTCCTCTCCTCCGCCGGGTTGGTCGAGACATACAGTTTGCTGCCGCCACATCTTCGGGAGGGCGAGGCTCCCGCCGAGCGGCAACCACGACCGGCGTCCAACTTGTGCAACGGCTCGGCGGAAGCCTCGCCCTCCCAAGTGAAGATTTCCCCCGGAGAGGTCAGCTTCAACGAGGCAATTTTTGTCCTCGACTGTCAACCGCACAAATTGGGGCACGACGAGACAATCGTGTTCTACAACGATGCGGACCGCTTCCATTACGAGCCGCCGGCCGATCCGCTCGATCTGCGGAGCGGCATCATCTGCTCGCCCAACAACTTTCGCTATGCCGACGGTGCCCAACTGGACGAGGGGTTCGTCCGGGTCACCGCCCTTGCGAATCCCGACTTTTGGATGTCGCTGCCGGATGAGGAATACGTCGACGCCAAAGCCGCATGGGGCCGGCGCATGGCCGAAGCCGCCGTGCGGCACATTCCCGACTTCCGCGAGCACATCATCGACACGGACATCTTCACGCCGCGGACGATCAAACGGTTCACCGGCCATCCCAACGGGGCCGTCTACGGAGCCCCGCACAAGGTGCTCGACGGCACGACCGCCATCGACAACCTCTACCTGTGTGGCACCGACCAGGGTTTCCTCGGCATCATCGGCGCCATGCTCAGCGGCATCACCATGGCCAACAACCATTTGCTCCGCTGATCGCCGCAACCCTTCCAGTCGAGGCATCAATCATCGCTTGCGGTTTCGCACGCCCTCAAAACAGGGTCCCGCCCTCGTCGTCCGCACCTTCATCGCCAGAAGACGCATCATCACCCCCCGCCCCGGCAGACGACCGTTTCCGCCGACCGGCCGATCCGCCACGCTGATCAATCGTCGCCGCGCTGTCCATCGGTTCGATAACCGGGTTGCCGTCGGCATCGAATCCGGTCAACTGTTCGATCCGCTGCTCCGCTCTGGTGAGCACATCATGGCAGTGCCGCAGCAATCCCATCCCCTCCTCGAAGCGGGCCAGCGACTCCTCCAGCCCGGTCGAGCCATCTTCCAGATCGCTCACAATCTCCGCCAGTTCCTCCAGCGCCGTCTCAAACGACTTCTGTTGAGACTTTCTCTTCCCCGACTTTTTCTTCGCCATTGCGCCGTCAGTCCTGTGTTGATTTGGTTTCTATGGCTGGCGCCGGCTCGACGCTCTCCACCCGCGAGAGGATCCGTCCGTCTCGCAGCCTCGTGACCAGTTGTTCATCGGCGGCAACATCTGCTGTGTGCCGGACGACAGTCCCGGACTCGGCCCGTAGGGTGATGCTGTATCCCCGCTCGAGCACCTTGAGCGGACTCAGGGCGTTGAGTGATGCGGCCATGCCGGCGAGCCGCGATTGTTCGTGCTGCGTCCGTCGGCGGATGGCGCGCAGCAGTTGCTCGTGCCATTCGTCGAGCCGTTGGGCCTGTTGCTGAATGCGCTCATACGGATGCTGCAGCACGCGGCGAGAGGCGAGCAGGTCGAGCTGTCGCCGGGCGGCTGCCGCCCGTTCTCGCAAGGATGAGGTCAGACGGCTGCCGACGTGCTGCATTTGGGACATCAACTCCGCGCGGTCCGGGACAACCAGTTCGCCCGCTTCACTGGGCGTGAGCGCGCGGCGGTCGGCGACCAGATCGGCAATCGTGACGTCGATTTCATGCCCCACCGCACTGACGACCGGCACCGGACAAGCCACGATCGCCCGTGCGACGGCTTCCTCATTGAACGCCCACAAATCTTCGAGACTCCCCCCGCCGCGTCCGACGATCACGACGTCCACATCAGCAATGTGCGGCACCGTCTCCAGTGCCCGCGCGATTTGCGGAGCGGCCGCATCCCCCTGCACGGCGACCGGCAGCAGCACGATGTTTACCGACGGCCAACGCCGCGTCAGCACCTGCAAGACGTCGCGGATCGCCGCCCCCGTCGGACTGGTGATGATGGCGATTCGCCGCGGAAAGGGGGGCAGCGGCCGTTTCCTGCCCGGCTCGAACAGCCCCTCCGCCTGCAGCCGTTCATGCAATTGGCGAAATGCCAGTTCGAGCGGCCCGATCCCCTCGGGAACCAGTTGCTCGACCACCAGTTGGTACGAGCCGCGTGCCGGATAGAGTTCGATCGGCCCGACGGCGACGAGTTCCATGCCGTCGGAGACCTCGAACTTGAGCCGCGCGGCGGTCCGCTTCCACATCACCACCCGCAACTGCGCCCGTTCATCCTTGAGGGTGAAGTACACATGCCCGGAAGCAGCATGCATCGAACTCGACACCTCTCCCCGCACGCAAACGAGCGGGAAACTCCCCTCCAGGCAGTCTTTCAACTGCCGCGTCAGCTCAGTGACGGTGAGCGTGTCAGTCATGGGCGGTCTTCCTTGTTCCCAAACTCCAGTTTGGGAACACACCTCTCGAAACTCCGTTTCGCAGGAGCGGCGAATCCCCTCTGCACCCGCCTCGCGCGAAGCGGAGCTTCGGGGAGCGAGGGAACTGGAGTTTGGGAACGAGGGATATCGTTGGACGCACGCTCTTCACCCCGAAGGCGTTCAACATCACAGCCCAGGGTCGCGAACAACGTGAGCGCACCCTGGGGGAACCAACCAATGAATTCACTACCCTGAAAAGGGTTGAACAATCGTCACTAGCCCTGGGCGATGTTGGCAAACGCCTTCGGCGTATTCGCATGACAGAAACTCATTGTCATTGTCTGAACTGGGAACGACTGAAACTCCGGTTTGGGAACGAAGGTCCGGAGTCAGAACCCGGCGACATTCTGCACATACTGAACAGCGCGGCACGCATCGCCGAATGGGTCGTCCCCGGCTGTGCGACTGACCGTCAGCCAACCGGAGTAGTTCATCTCATCGATGACCGCCAACAGTTGTTCCCAGTCGCATTCCCCGCGACCAACCGGCGTCTCTCGCCCGCCTCCGTCGGCATCCCGGATCGCATCGCGAACGGTCACATGAGTGACAACCGCGTGTAACTCCCGCAACGACGACACCGGATCGTGCCGCGACATCACCCGTTCCGCCGGATCGAAATCGACACCCAGCGGCCCCGTGCTGACGGCGTTGATCAGCGACAACAGCGTCTTGGGAGCATCCCCCGCCGGTGTGATCGACAGCGTGACACCGACATGATTCCCATGTCCCGCCAGATCGGAGAGCACGTCGCGCAGCCGCGACCATTCGTCAACTTCGTTTGTCTCAGGAATGCTGCCAATCCGACAGGTCAGAACACGTGCCTTGAGATCCCAGGCAAACTGCATCGCCTGTTTGATTGCTGCGACGCGGGTGTCAAGATGCTCTTCGTCATGCAACGTCCGCCGCAGCGGAAAAGTGAGCGAAGCGACGACCAGTTCGCGTTCGCTCAGCGCGTGCAACAACTGCCGTCGCCCGGTCTCGCTGAGATTGGCCGGCTTGAGCTGCTGACGAGCATCAAACTGCAACCCGGTCGCCCCGGCCTGAGCGGCCAGCTTGACGACGTCCCGCAAATCAGGCGAGAACCGGGCCGTCGCAACGGCAGTACGAAATCGTTGCATCATAGTCACTGTCAAAAAAGAGCGAGCAAATCAGAAGGGACGATACCCAAACCGCGGGAACCGTTCCACAGTCCACCAGACATATCAGAGCCCGGAGCGTTAGCGATGGGTCAAACAGAAGCGACGAGGTTCGCCCTTTCCATCAGTCCGGGTGGCCCAGCCGCTGCGGCTGGGTCGCACAGCCACAAGAGGCTTCACACTCAGCCACCGGACGTTCCGGACGGGTTGCGATTGCATTGCGAGGCCTCCTGTGCCTGCGGCACCCAGCCGTGCTGGTTGGGCCACCCACAAACCACGGCCCGAAGCGTCACGCACGCTTTCTGATCTCCAGAATCTGAAATCGTCCTCGCGTCGGAAACGCGCAGACGTCGCCATTCTCATCCCGCAGCGAGATCCGAAATCGCCGCTCCAGCGCCGCTTGGTAGAACTCGACGAGGGGAGTCCGGCCCGGGTCGCCGATCCAGCAGCAACCATCGTCGGTCAGCATGGTGTCGATCAGATCGAGGACCGGGGTGTGATGCCGCGTTTCAAACAGGACGTCGCACGCCAGAATGACCGGAAAACGCTGCTCCGGAGGCCGCCGCCAGTCGAGCAGCGACACATCCGCTGCCGGAAACCCGTTGAGGGCCGCGTTGTGCCGCGCGGCTGCCAGGGATGAGCGGTCGCCGTCCGTCAGGTGGACCCGCCAGCCTCGCACCAGGCCGGCGATGCCGACCAATCCCAGTCCGCAACCAACCTCCAGCACGTCGGTCCCCGTGGGCCAACCGGCCCGTTCGAGAAGACGCGACATGACCTCTGCGGCCGGCCACAGGGTCGCCCAGTAGGGCATCGAGTCATCCCGGCGGTTCGCCTCCAGCACCTCTTCGGTATCCAACAGGGCGTCGGGCGTCACCGGGACTGCCAGTTTGATCGTGGTCCATCCGAGATCGACCGACCGCTGATGCCATCCTCCGGGAACGGGCGGCAATGATGGTTGTTCTTCGATCTGCATGATCGCAAGTTCGTGTTGACATTCAAGATTGGGTAGCACGGGTTGTCCCAACCCGTGTCGCCCCGCGACAAGAAGCCTCTGGGGGAATCGTCCGTTGAAGGACATGCTTCCCGCCGCTGCGCGGTACCGGTTGGGACAACCAGTGAGCCCCTGCAAGACGGGCCGTTCGAATGTCAACACGATCGAGTTCGGTGACGTCGATTGACATGATGCTGTGTGGTTTGGTGTGATCCGGATGTCTGGGCGAACGTTTCTTCCAAGGAAGCCTGCGCGCGGACGAACAACCCAGAGCCGGATCACGGACAGCCATCTTAGATCAACCTGATGCCCACCACACCACCACCCGAATGGGTTTATTATCTGTGCGGCATCCTGCTGCTCGTCGGCAACCTGGCGGCGTGGGTGGGGACGCTGTTTATGATGCCCGGGAATTGGATCATCGTCGCATTGGCCGCCCTGTCCGCCTATTTTCTCCCGGAGACGGAGCAGGGATTGGGGTTTGGTTGGATGTTCGTCGCCATTCTGGGCGGGCTGGCGCTGCTGGGTGAATTTGTTGAGTTCTTCGGCAGCGCTTCGAAGGCCAAGCAATACGGAGCGAGCCGCCGGGCCATGGTGCTCTCGATCCTGGGGGCCATGCTGGGTGCAATCGTGGGCGGAATGATCGGATGGCCGCTCGGCCCGATCGGCGGCGTCGTGCTCATCATTGTCGTCGGCGGTGCGGGCGCCTTTGCCGGCACCTATGCTGGCGAGACCTGGAAGGGCCGCCCCCGCAGCGAACGCATGGCCGTCAGCCGCGCGGCCCTGTTTGGCCGGCTATTCGGCACGGCCGGCAAACTCATCATCGGCATGGCCATGGTCAGCCTGACGGCGCTCGCCTCGTTCTATTTCTGATCACGTGATTGCGGATCACGCGGCACCAGTTGGCGACGAGCGTTCCCGAGCGGCCCGCGGAGGTCACGCCTGATTCCGCTGTAAGTTTCTGAGGCTTTCCAAGCAAGCCTCGGCAGTCAAGCCTTCGTCCATGGCATCGCAGATTGCATCTGCGATCTCATCGTCGGTTAGGCTCACCTTGGCGTCTTTGCGAATTGCCTCAGTCAGCGCGGGCTCGTCGCCAAAACCAAAGGCACCGGTAAGCCACGCTTCGATGGCCTGGATCGGCGTCAGCGATCGTAATGACTCAAAACGTTCCTTGTTTCGCATTGGAATTCGCTCATTCTCCATCGGCAAAGTCGTTCGCCGCACCGTCTCTCATTCGCCCAACGGTTCCGCACGGCCGTCGCCGTTCATGCAACTCCAGCCGGCAGTGTATGGGACTCAGTTTACCAAGTTCCCGGTTGTCGAGTCACCCGAATGGCGATTCGGCACGGACGCCGAACCCGGCGGCTACCCGCTGTTGGTTGCCTCACGTATCATCCAACCTACGGTGAAAAAGGAGCAGCTCAAGACCTCGGCCGAGAATTGCTCCTCCAAAGAAAAACGTGATGGCGCCGATCGGAGCGCCAAAAAACATGGCCGGTAGGACGGTCAGCCCGCAAACGAACTCGCCTGGGGAGGGCGGTGGCGGTAGCAGCAAGTGAAAACCGAGGTATCCACCTGGAAAGAACGCGACTGTCGCGATCATCTTGCTGAGGATTCCGTACGTCGATGAGCCAACTGAACGGGGAATCGGAGATTGCTGCGGCGTAGGTGGATCAGCGTTCATTTGAGCGGCATGTTCGCGGAAGTTTCGCCTGTGTCCCTTCTCTGCCAGAAGAGATCAACCAACGGTTTTTCGGCTGTCAATGTGTCGGCCAGTCTGGTCACGCGCGACACGGCATCGCGAGTCACCATGCGGCGTCTCCGACGCGGGCGAAACACTCGCCCTCGGTTCTGCCGGAACCGGACCGGAGCACCACGCTCGCCCAGATTCCGGCAGACAACGATCATTGTGCGCAGCGCTCTCCCCGGATGGCAACAGCAATCCGATCCGGCAACGTTAGCCCGGTCGGACGTCGGCAACACGTCGAGGAACTCGTGGAAACCGGAGTGGTTGATGACGCACGTATCAGACCAGTTGATCCCAAGCCGACGGCTCCGCCGTCGCACGGATTGGGAAAGCCGTCCGATTTCAACCGATCGACCGACGGCAGAGCTGTCGGCTTGGGAGGGGAAGTTGGTCTGAATGGACGGGCCCTCATCGTGGTGAGAGTTCGGCGGCCAGTTGATCGAATTTCGCCTTGAGCGCCGGGCTGCCCAGCTCCGGGGAGAGCACGCGGGTGACGCCGATTAACTTGCGCGCTGCTTCGTCGTCCCCCTGTTGATGGCTGCACCATGCCATGTGAAACCGCGACTCCAGCCAGGCCGGCGACCCTTTGCGTTGCAGCCGCTCCAATGCCTGCCATTGTTTGGAGGCATTGCGGAGGCAACTGGCGGACCCGCAGGTCTCATACAGACGGGCCAGCGACTCGATCAAACGGGCATCACGCGGGTGTTGCCAGATGAGCTTTTCATAGACGGCCGCTGCTTTGGGGTACTGGCCCAAAGCCTCATAGGCTTGGGCGAGGCTTTGATCGAGCTTCTCCTGTTGCTTGGCGGTGAGCGTTTCCCGCCGTCCGTCGAGGCTCTGTGAGAGCTCCAACTGCAGCTCGCCCACGGCCCGTTTGTGCTGAAGGGTGACCTGTTCCGCCGCGGTGCTGAGGCCGCTCAGCACGTCCAACTGCCGATCGGGGCCGGTCGTCTCCAGATGCTGGACAATCGCCCGAGCCTCCTCCAGCCGCCCCTGGGCAGCGAGGCAAAGAACCCGCAATTGAGACGCGGCCGCCATCCTCGCGCGATCGGCTTGACGGGCATCTGTTTGGCGAGAGGCAGCGGAGGTCGGCTCAGCCTCCTGTTCCGGGCTGGTCTGGTCACTCTGGATCACCCGTTCGAGCAGACTGTCCGCGACTGCAAAATCCGGTTGCTGTTGGCCGACCAGCAGCCGCGCGAGCCGCCACGCGATCTCCGCCTGCGATGCGGTGAGAGGCTCCGGCGGTGGTGGAAACGTATTCACCGCCATGGTGAGCGCTCCGATGGCCCGCTGCTCCCAGAGTTGCGTCGGTTCGCCCCGCTGTTCGAGATCCGCCAAGGCTCGCTCATAGACGATCGCGAGCCGGGCATTGGCGTCCGGACCCCGCTTGCTGTCGGCGGGAATTGATTCCAGCAAAGCAACCGCCTCGGACCAGTTGTGTTGATGCTCCTCGAGTCTTGCCAGCCTCCAGGTCGCATCTGCCGCCGTTGGTGAGCCGGCGAATTTGGTGCGATGTTCTTCAACCGCACGCCGGTACCGTTGCCGGTGTTCTTCGTCGAGATGTTGTTCGAACTGTTTGCCGATCGCGTAGGCCCGCAGCAGATGGGCATCCGCCGCACGCGGAGTGTCGGGGTAGGCTTCCAACAGCCCGGTGAGCGTGGTCACCGCGCCTGTGAAACGGCGGGCTTCGATCTGCAAGGTTGCCAGAGTGACGGCCAACTCCACCGCCAAATCGGGGCGTCCAGAGCGGTGTGCTTCCGAGACTGCCCCGTGATAGGCGGCGATTGCCTCGTCGAGGTTGCCGTTTCGCCAGGCCCACTTCGCCTGCCGGATGCGCTCGGCAAGTTGCGGCCCGTACGTGTCCGCTTCACGGGCCGTTTCGATGAGTACGCGGCTTCGCGTCCCCCAGGCGCCAGTCAGAGTCTCAGCAGAGGACTCCGCCTGTGTGAGCAAATCGTCCGCCAGTTCCGGCTGCTGCTTCTCGAAGGCGATCAGCCGTGCGGCCAGTAACGACTCCACAAGCAGACAGTTGAGCTCCTCCGAGTTTTCGCCGTGGTCGCGGCGGTGCGTCTGCAATCTCTCCAGCGCGGAATCCGGCCGATGGGCGTCAAGATCGGACCTCACCCATTGGGCAACCGCCGCGTCGCAAATCGCTGCCGGGGGATCCTTTTTCATCAGAGCCGCTACACGGGGACCGACATGGTCGAGATCGCCGCGCAATCGTGAGACTTCGATCAACAGCACCTCGGCCAGCCACGCCGCCTCGTCCGGCTTGGGGGTCTTTCGGATTTCACGCAGGGCCGCGTCTGCTTCGTGCAGGGCGGCCGCGCGATCGGGACCGGTCGGCAGGACCTTCGCCAGATCGACCGTCACAACCGCCAACCGAAATTCGGCCCGCCGCCGTATCTCACGAATCACAAATGGGGGCGGTCCCATGCGGTCGCTTCGATCCCCCGGCGACCGATCGAGGGCTTCCCGCATCCGCCCGTCCAGCGCGTCGGGCAGAGGCTTCAACCGGTCCCGGGCCTCGCGAAGGACGGCAGCCGCCTCGGTTCTGGCCCGCTCATCGAGAGGGAACAGCTCGACCTGCCAGCGCAGTGGGGCCCCTCGCGCGGCGTCCACAAACGCCCGTTGAGCGAGGAGCAACTCCCGATATGGAGCGGCCTCGCCGGACTCCCGCAGGGCGTCGACGACCTGCGCTGCCCGCTTCCACAGCTCCGCCTGCTCCTGCCCACTGCGGTGCGTCGCATGCGCGGCATACGCCCGGGAGAGTTCGATCGACAGCTCCGCACGGGCATCGGGAGTGGCCCGTGCGTCCGCCAACCGCCGCAAACAGTCCGACTCCGCCAGCCGATACAGCCCCCGCTCCCTGAGACCGGCGTAATATCGGGACAGCAGCTCGTCCGCCGACAACGGGGCCATCCCGAGCCCCATCACCACCAGGAGCCCGCGCAACATCGCTTGCGGTTTCGCAGCACGATCCATCATGCGGACATTATATCACATCGGGTCCGTCACTCGGACGGCCGTCACTCGGAGAGGCCCAGCACAGCGAGGTCGAACTCCTGGACCCGTGCGAGGCGGCCCGCATCCTTGAGCTTGGAGACCACGAAGTGCTTGTGATTGGCGACCGCCTGTTCGCTGATCCCCAGCCGCGCGGCGACGTCCTTGTTCGGCCGTCCCTGCACCAGCAGCAGTTCCAGGCACTTGAGGCGTTCGAATTCGCCGCCCCGAATCCATTGGCCGATCAGCCCGCGCAGGCAATCGGCGACGACCGATTCTTCCCCCGACTTCCGTTCGCGGCTACGGGCCAGACTCGACGCCACCCGTGCCCGTCCAGAAATCTGAGGGTCCGTGCCGTCCGAATCTTTCGCCAGCAGCGGGAGCGTCGGGCGGCGTCCCTCGCGGCGGAGCACGTCGGTCAGCTTGTGCGCGGCGATGGCGAACAGAAAACTCTCCAGCGGCGTGTTGTCGTCATAGTTGGGCAGACTCGTGAGGAACCCCACGAACGTCTCCTGCACGACGTCCTCCGCCGTCGTCCGGTTCCCCAGCCGACTGACAACGAACGCAATCAACCGCCCCTCGTAACGGTCGATGCACTCCTGCCACGCATCGGCATCACCCGCACGAATGTGGGCCACGAGAGCTTTGTCGGCGGCACCTGCAGGCATGATGTTTCGCGCGGTGATTCGTCACGGTATACGAGGGCAAAAACGGGACGATCCGTCTCCCAAGCCGACAGCTCTGCTGTCGCTCCGACGGGATAGCCGTCGGCTTGGGAGTCCGTTCGTGTCGGTGGCATTATGCCACGGTCGCCAGGGCCAGGCCAGCCGCGATCCGCACCAAGACCAGACCGGCGACGATCCACAGGGCGGCGGTGCCCCAGCCCAATTGTTTGCGGTACTTGCCTCGCGTGGCGTCATCGACGCGGAGAAACCCCGCCAATGACCCAAACAGGAGCGTGAACAGTGCAATTCCGCCGCCGACGAGGAGCAGCCGCGATTTGAGCGCCTCCGGTCGCCAGGCAGCGAACAACTTTGACTCCAAATCGTCGGGCCGGGTGATTTCCCAGTAGGCCCGGAAGATCGGCTCGGTAAAATCGCCCACAGTCACCTCACTCCGCTCGATGGCGCGACGGGTCACCACGCCCGCCTCCAGGACGACCTTTTCGGGCGGCAGCCAACCGGCAGCCGCCGGTTGTGCGACGGCGAATGTCTTCGCCAGACCCAGGCGCAACTGCAGCAGGGCCTCTTTCTCCGCATCTTCGGGAGTCGCTTGCTGACCGGTCTTGATCACGCCCGGCAAACCGGTGTCCGCGAAGTCGACGACCGATTCCTCTCCCGCCCACTCGGGCAACGCCTTGACGTTTCGGCCGTTCGGCTCGGTTTGCTCGAAGACGACGACAGGGAATGTCTCCGCGGATTCTTCGCCGGAAGTCTCTGCTGCTGCTGTGTCTGCGAGTATTTCATCCGCTGCGCCCAACTCCGGCTCGGCAGGTGGGAGGTTCTCTTCCGTCTCCCGTGGCACGGTCAGGGGGATCGGAGTCGAAGGATTTGAAGCCTGCTTCCTGAATTGAGCGAGGAGCTGTTCGATCCCTTGTTCCGAGGCGACAGTGTCGGCAGGGACGTCGACACCCGGTACGACTCTCCTGGGACTCAAGTTGAAATTCAGTATAACCCCCGCAAGAAGAAGACAGGCGAGCACACCCGCGATAAGGCCCGGAAAGAACCGGGATGAGGAGCGTCGCGGCTCAACGACCGGCTCCCGTGTGAGCGGAGCCCGACCGCACGCTCTTCGCCCAAACACGCAGCGGACGAAGAACCCTCCGACGACAACCGTCAGTAGGGCCACCGTCAGTAGGGCAACTGCCAAGAATGCGATACGCGACCAATGCAGTTCCATTTCACACCTCTTTCGCGATAAAACGTTCTTCCGGCGGGGTCCAGACCGACGCCAGTTGCACAGCGCTGGAGATCACAGCCGCCCAGGTCATGGCCCACACGCTGGGGAAGGCCCAGATGGACGAGACGAGCCATGCCAGCAGCACCGTCAGCAGGACGGAGCCGATCCGAAACCGTTTGGACCGGAACGCATCGGCGTGCCACCACCAGCGCCGCAGGCCGAACAGAATGCCGAAAAATGCCACATAACCCAGCAGCGACGGCCGACCGCCTTCAACAAACAGCGGTCGGGCGCCCACGGAGACGAACATGGGATCGCCCGGTTGTGACCAGAGCGTCCCCGCATAGACATCTGCCGGCGGCGCGGGAGCGATCAGCAGGGTCTCGCTGATCCCGTACGCCGCCAGCCCGACCGCTACGCCGCCCACCATCTGCAACAGCCGCCGCGTCCCACCGTCGAGACGGCGGCCTTCGTTCCACTTGCTGAGACCGATCAGCACCCAGGACGCAATGACGGCGGTCGATGCAAACATCGCGATGTTTTCCCAGCCCGGACCCGCACCGGAGACCGACGCGAAAAACTGCGGCGACAGCAACTCGACACTGCCGGTCAACAGCGCAATGATGGGCACGACGAGTGTTGCCGAGTTCGCATACTGCGAGAGCCGCGTCCGAAACGGCATCGCCCGGAAGGCACCGGGCGTCAATTTCCGGTTGCGGTAGTAATGCCGCGCCGTCCGCCGCGGTTGGTGCCGCCGTTGGTGGTTCACTGGCCTGATCGGTCGAGGAGGCGACTGACGAGCAGGCGGCGGGGTCCAATGATCGGCGGTGCGGGCGGGTTGGGGTGCCGTACGAAAAGCAGAACAGATGGCGTGCAGGATTGCGCCGAGCACAAACATCCCGATGCTGCCCGGGATGGCGACCTCACTGAAATCCGCCATGTCTGCCCGTGCGAACGTCGTGACCAGGAACGCCCACGCAGCGGCAGGGATCACCCAGGACCCGCGAAGCCCACCCTGCGCGCCGACGGGTTGGGAATCGGAATCAACGAACGCAAGCACCGGTCTGGTGAATGCCCAAGTCGACTTCATTCGCCGAAGGAGTGTATACCCGATGTAACTGAAACACGTCGTGACCCAGGCAACTAAGACACCGTCCTCTCCCGGCTCGCCGGACATGACCAACGCGAGGAGCCCGATCCCAAGAATGAACAGAAGTGCACGGCGAGTCGGCCTCCAGATCGACGGGGCGACTGTTGCCTGGTCGACAACGGTCTGTTCGAGTTCCGAGACGCGATCGACTGGTGCACGACCTGGTTGATCGGTCGGTGGTGTTGCCGTGACAACAACTCGCACATGTTCGTCAACCGAGGACGACTTGCCGAGAACCGCCGCTTCGAACGCCTGATGTAGCTCTGTCACCGACGCGAACCGTTTGGCCGGGTCTTTCTGGAGGGCCCGGTCGATCACCGGCCGCAGGCGCGGCGGCAGGGGTTCGAGGTCGGGTTTTTCCGAGAGATGTTTCATCAGAATCTCGCCAGTCGACTCGCCCTCGAAGGGGACGCAGCCGGTGATCATCTCGTACAGCATCACGCCGAGGGAGTAGACGTCCACCTCGCGACCGTAGCGGCCTTTGGCGACTTCCGGAGCCATGTAGTACACGGTTCCGACCGACTGCGTTTGTGCCGAACGGCGGGAGGGGGTGATGAACTTTGAGAGGCCGACGTCGCCGATCTTCACGACGCCCGCTTCGCTGAACACGTTGCCCGGCTTGAGGTCGCGATGCACGATGCCCTGATCGTGCAGGAAGCCGACGCCGTCGGCGATGCCCCGCAGCCAGTTGCGAACCTCCTCCATCGGCATGCCGCCGGCGTGACGATGGACCGCCGCGTCGAGTGTTTCGCCGGCAACGTATTCCATCACGATCCAGTGGTCACCATCGCGGTCCTGCTTCACGTCGAAGATGGTCACCAGGTTGGGATGCGAAAGGTTCAGGCATTGCTGCACGCCGCGGAGTTCGACCTCGGCGTTGTTCTGCAGCAGCTTGAGGGCCACTTCCCGACCGGCGTCGGTCAGGGCGTAGTACACCTCGCCGAAGCCACCGCGATAGATGGCCCGCTTGATGGTGTATCCCTCCAACGGCCGCGACTCCGGTGCGAAGGTGAACTTCATGGTCTCCCACTCCCGTCCGCTCGTTAACATCCCCATGATTGATGACCTCGCCCGCTGCTCATCTTGCTGATCCGTCTCCGTAGGGTGGGCTGTGCCCACCAACGAGGACCGGTGGGTACGCACAAAACGTGACCGGTGGGCACAGCCCACCCTACATCATTGATCCGTTTTCGCTCCCGTCTATTCTGTCAATCTCCGACAACCTCCGCTCGAAACCGCCACCCGTCTCCGCTGACGACCGTTCCGTCACCGAGCGGTGACGCATCCGTCATCGCGCGGCTGTCGAGTTGTGCCCGCCCCGGTGTCCGCACCCAAAGTTTCTCGTCCCGCCGATGCAGGATGACCTGTTCGGCCCAATCCGGACAGGGGACGTGAGCGTCCGCGCCCGGTCCGAGCAGACAGACTTCGTCCATCAGCACGATGCCGTCCACACTGCCCGGTGTCTGCATGGCGGCAAACATCCGCGGCCACGTTCGATTGTCCGGCCTCAGCACGGCGGACGCACTGAGCACGCTCGGTTGCCGAAACCGCATTTGTACGTTTGGCCCCAGCGTGAGGAGGTCGCCGTCGGAGAGGAACGTCTCGCCGCGCACCGTTCGTCCGTTGACGTCCCCTTCTACTGTCTTCCATCGATACGATTCACCCATTCGCTCGATCCTGGCATGCTGCCGCCGCAGATTGGCCATCAGACACAAGTCGGCTGATGGCCGCGACGACCCCGGCTCGACCGGCCCGCCGAAAATCACACTTTCGCCGGGACACAACATCCAGCAGCCGACGCCGTCGATCCACAGGAGGACCGTCGTCCCCGGCTGATCCAATGCGATCTCTCGATTGTGCAGGGTGTGGTTCATGGTTCGTCGCCACCGCCCTTCCAGCATAACGGATGAGAGACAAGATCGGCTCACCAGATTCTGGGGAGTTGAGTGTTGGAGTTCAGCCTTCAGGCTGCAGGCTAAAGCCTGAACTCCAACACTCTGAACCCACAGAAACAGGACAACGGGCCGCATTGACGGTCCCGTTGCCCTCAACCTCGTCCCGCCGGTCCCCTCACCGGCAGGGCCGAAGCTGACTTCACTCAGCGTCCTCGAAGCTGGCGATCTTCGCGTCGACGGCGTCGATCGGGTCCTCGCCCTCTCCGGAGAAGTAGCTCGCCACTTGCTTGGAAATGTCCACCGGGACGTTGGTTTTGGTCTCGACCGGGATCAGGCCCAGGAAGTTGCCTTCAGCGTCCAGCATTTTGGCTTCGACGTCCAGCTTTTTGTCGATCTCGTTGATGAGTGACTTGACCTGTGCCAGCTTGCTGTCGTCGATTGACAGGCTGCTGATCTGCTTACGGGCCTGAATCATCTGCGTACGGGCCATCAACTGTTCGAGTTGGACCTCCAGGTCCTTCTTCTGCGACAGCATGCCTTCCAGGGTCTCGGTGTGCGAACTGAGGGCCTGCTCCTTGGCAGCCAGAATCTGCTGCTGATCCTTGAGCGTCGCCTGGGCCACTTTGAAGCGGTTGAACCGCTCCGTCAGGTCACGTTGCACTTCGTTCGCCGTATAGGAGTAACCGGCGTAGACGAACTGTCCGTCACCCGATTTGAGGTCCTCGTTGAGCGCCAGGATGGCTTCTTCCTGCTCTTCCATCGCGGCGGTCTTTTTTTCGATCGTCGCTCGCAGGTTTTCGACCTCGACCTGTTGCTCGGCGACGACCTTCAGCGACCGGTGGATTTCCGGCACCAACTCATCGACCGCTTTCTTTGCACGTTCCAGTTCAAACTCAATCGGAACCTCGGAACGGACCGCGTCGCGAATGGACGATGCACCGGTCGTCAGATAACTCACCGCGTCCCGACCGAACAGAAATGAACTGGCGGTCGCAACGGCCAACGATCCTAAAATGGCTTTCTTCAACATGGCTGTGCTCCTTATTTCGACAAATGTCTCAGCGACAGGGTGTGTGATATTGGGGGTGCTCCGACCGCGCTGGTCTGTCGTGCACAAGAGTCATTCGCCGAAGGGACGGCGATCTTGAGAGAATCTGCGACGAATTCTGGCGAAATGCGCCGATCGCCATTGGCGTTATGGAGATGCGTCGGATGGTTTGCCCATACGGTCGGGTGGCGGGGGCGACGTTGAGACGTCGACTGGTTCGCAAGCTCCCTCCCACGGGGGCCGTGGCCGCTTTCCCAGGGACGACACAGCCCCCGTGAGCGTCGCCCGAATATTTCGGCACGGGAACGCCGCGCCCCCGCCACCCGTCGGCTCGGGATATTCATTAGACTGACGGGATGAGCATTCGGATCAACAACATTCGTTTGCCGGTCGAGGAGCCGGAATCAGCCCTGCCGGTGGTGATTGCGCGTCGGCTGGGAGTCGCCGACGGAGACGTTGGCGCGTGGCGCATTCTGCGGAAGAGCCTCGATGCCCGCTCTCGACGGGACCTGCGGTTTGTCTACTCCGTTGTCGTCGACCTGCCGCCGGAGTTGGAGTCCAGCCTTCAGGCTGCCAGTCTCACAGACGTGCAGGCGTTCGAGCCGGCCGATTTCGACGACCCGTCGCCGGGAGCGGTTCCCCTCGAACAGCGACCGGTCGTCGTCGGTTCCGGACCGGCGGGGTTGCTGGCGGGGTACTATCTGGCGATCAGGGGATACCGTCCGCTGATCATCGAGCGGGGAAAGGCGGTCAAGGAGCGGGTGACGGCTGTGCGGGCGTTCGATCGTGGAGAGCCGCACGATCCTGAGAACAACTACCTGTTCGGCGAAGGGGGAGCCGGCTGCTTCTCGGACGGCAAGCTGACCTGTCGCATGAGCGGACCGGACGTCGGTTGGGTGCTGCAGTCGTTTGTCGACTGCGGTGGCCGCGAGTCGTTGACGTACGAGCATCGCCCCCATCTGGGCAGCAACAAACTGCCGTTGATCTGCCGCAATTTCCGGCGAAAGATCGAAGCGGCCGGCGGCGAGTATCGGTTCGACTGCCGCATGGAGGGGCTTGATGTTGCGGACGGACAGGTGCGGGGCGTGTTGACGTCGAGCGGACATTTCCCGGCATCGCAGGTCATTCTGGGCATCGGCCATTCGGCCCGCGACACCTATCGCATGCTGTACGAACGGGGCGTCCCCCTGCGGGCGAAGGCATTCCAACTCGGGCTGCGCATCGAACAGCCGCAGGAGCAGGTAAACCGCTGGAAGTACGGACGGTCGGAGTATCTCGAACAGCTCGGCGCGGCCGATTACACGCTCGTTGCTAAAGGAAACCGCGACCTGTACACATTTTGCATGTGTGCGGGGGGCGTTGTGATTCCGAGTATTTCGGAGCCGCAGCAGTTCTGCACGAACGGTATGAGCAACTCGCGGCACGACACGCCGTTCGCCAACAGCGGGCTGATGATCACCATCGAGCCGCACGAGTTCGGAAGCGTACACCCTTTGGCGGGCGTCGAACTGCAGCGGCGGTATGAGGCCATCGCCTACGAGTTGGGACGGGGCGATTACCTCGCGCCGATCCAACGGGCGAGCGACTTCCTGCCGAGGCGTATCCCCGACGTCTCGACGTCCCTGCCGTCCTCTTACCAGCGGGGGACCGTCTCTGCCGACCTGCGATCGGTGCTGCCGCAGGTGGTGATTCGGGCCATCGAACAGGGGTTGCCGATGATGGACCGTCGCTGGCGGGGCGAGTTTCTCAAGGAGGCGACGTTGACCGGACCGGAGATGCGGGGCTCGTCGCCGGTCCGCATCGACCGGGACTCGGCCACTCGTCAAACGCCCGGACTGGAGGGGTTGTACCCGGTCGGCGAAGGTGCCGGTTACGCCGGCGGCATCGTCAGCGCGGCCGTCGACGGGTTACGCAGCGCCCGCGAAATCGTCCGCCAATTCGCTCCCGCCGCGACCGCAATCACCCCGTTTAGCCGCGACCGCTAGGGAGCGTGGCCATACGCCCGGTCGAGTACCTCAACGGGATGCAATACCGGCAAGGGACGTCCGTCGTCCCGGAGCATGGCTTGAATCTGTAGCGTGCAACCGGCATTCGCCGAGATGACGGCGTCCGCCCGGGTCTCACGGATGTGGGCCGCTTTGCGGTGTCCGAGGCGGTCGGCCATGTCCGGTTCGGTGAGGTTGTAGCTGCCGGCGGCACCGCAGCAGATGTCCGATTCGGCGAGCGGCAGCAGTTCCAACCCGGGGATCATGCTCAGCAGTTGGCGCGGCTGTTCGCGAATCTTCTGGGCATGACACAGATGACAGGCGTCGTGATAGGTCGCCTTGAGCGGGACTTTCGTTGCCGGGGGGATCGGGCCGAGGTCCATCAGGAACTCGGTGACGTCTTTGACTTTCGTGGCGAAACGGGAGAGCCGATCGTCGACGACGCCCATCTCTTCGGCGATGTGACTGTAATCCTTGAGCATGGCGCCGCAGCCGGCGACGTTGGCGATGACCGCATCGACCTCACCCGCGGCTTCCAGCGCGCCGAATGTCTCGACGTTTTGGCGGGCGAAATCGAGTGCCGGCTGACTGGCACCACTGTGGTAATGGATCGCGCCGCAGCAGACCTGCGCCCGGGGGACGAGGACTTCGCAGCCATTCGCCTGCAAGACGCGGGCGGTCGCCCAGTGAACGTGACGGAACATGGCATCGGCGACGCAGCCGGTGAACAGAGCGACACGGGCTCGTTGGGGGCCTTTTGCCGGCAGCACTTCGGGAAGTCGCGGCGGCGTCTTTGTCAGCGGGGGGAGCAGCCTCTGCATGCGGCGGAGGGGCGTGGGCAGCAGATTCGTCAATCCGATGCGGTCAGCAAGACGGTCGAGCCGGAGCACCTGCATCAGCCGCGCGGGGGCGAGTGACAGCCGCAGACGGCTCGCATACGGGAACAGCCCGTACAACACGCCCTGTTGAAACCATCCGGGGACATTCGACTGGCTGGATTTGATCCCCTGCTGCTGCATGTCGATGCGGAACGGCTCGATCAGCCGCCCGTACTGGACCCCCGACGGACACGCGGTCTCGCAACTGCGGCAGTCGAGACAGAGTTCGAGGTGCCGCGCGACCGGGTCGGTCAGTCCCAAACGTCCGTCGGTGACGGCCCGCATGAGATAGATGCGGCCCCGCGGAGAGTCGTTTTCATCGCCCGTTTCGAGGTAGGTCGGGCAAGCCGATGTGCACAGCCCGCAGTGCACACAGTCGAGGAATCGACCGTAATCGATCGCTGCACCGGTGGTGGGAGCAGGCGTTGGTGCGGCGGTGATGTCTGGCTCGTCTGACATGGGGTTGCGGACGCTTCGCGCCCGATGAATTCGTTGGTGAGTGCGTTATTGGGGGAGAATCGAATCGCCCGGCCAGATGCGGTTCGGGCTCAACAAGCCATGCGGATCGAGCGATGCTTTGATCCGCCGCATGAGAAACTCATCGGGGCGCGGCGAGCCGAACAGGGGGAGCGACGCCTTCCAATCGTCATCGCAGTTGAGAATCGTCAGTGACCCGCCGCCCGATTCGGCCAGTGCACGCAGCGGCGCGATGATCTCAGCCGCCTGCGAACCGGACGTGCAGTTGTCCGGAAGGTGTCCGACGACGATCCCGTTGCCGGCATGGCACTGCAGGGCGATGTTCGCGTCATGGGCCCGTGTGATGAAGTCCATCACCCGCGACGGCAGCACGCTCGCCTGAAACGTCAGCGGATCGTCCGAAGCGGCCGGATGCTCGGTGAAAGCGTCCCACAGAAGGCCGGCAGCATCCGGTTCAATCGTGAGCGTCTCCTCAACGGCAAACGGGGTCAATTCATCCCGGAGTGTGTTCGTTTGCCACACGGTCTCGATCTCCGTGCCCTCGAAGGCGACCGCGAGCACGAATCGGTCGAGCGGCAATTCGAGCTTGGATTCCCGTTGAATGTTGTGAGCGGCTTTCGGACTGAGAACCTCGACGGCAACCGGGCGCGTCTGAGAGGAGAGCAGGCGTTCGAGGACCGGGCCTATGGATGCGGCGTCATCGAAGGTCACCCAGAGAAGACGCCGGACTTCGACGACCGGCCGGAGTTTGAGAGTGACCTGTGTGACCATCGCCAGCGTCCCCAAAGAACCGACGAGCAGCTTGCAGAGATCATATCCGGCGACGTTCTTAACGACGCGCCCCCCGGCGGAGAACAGACGGCCGATCCCGTCGACCGCCGAGATGCCGATGACATAATCGCGGAACGTCCCGTGACCGAACCGGCCGAGCCCACTGGTGTTGGTCGCGATTGCGCCACCGATGGTCGCCCGATGAGCCTGGGGGACATCGAGTGGCAGCCGCTGCCCTTGTCCCCGCAGCACGTCCTGCAATTCCTCGATCCGGAAACCGGCCTCGACCGTGATCGTCATGTCACCCGTCGGAAAATCGACGATGTGTGTCAATTCGGCCATCGAAACAAGCGTGACGTCCGACGGGAGCGCGTATCCCTGCCGCAAAGCGGTCCGGCCGCCGACCGGCGTGAGCGGACGTTCGTCTCCGCCGGCCTTCTCCGCCACGTACCGCGCAAGGGCGGACGCCGTTTTGGGCGTGAACTCGTCGTGAGTCGCCGGACGTTCCATGGGGTCGGATCAGCAGGCCAACGAAGGCGAATGGTTGAACGTGACGTTTTGCAGGGAATCGATGCACCGAGATCGTAACGGGAGACCGGCGAGACCGAAAGCACGCGCTCCGCTCGTTTGACGCACGAGACACGGTCGAGTCAACTGGTGTTATGGTGCGGGCCTGTTGCGGTTTCGCAAGGTTGCGCGAACGAGCCGGTCGTGTGCCTTGGAGTGTGCGAAAAGGCAAGCGGCGTCGAGGGACCTTCGAGATTGCCAGGAAATGAGCATGTCCATTCAAAAGACTGTCGGCACGGAGCCGTTTGAGAGCGAGCGGCAGGTCGTGGAGCAACTGCGGGAAGGGCGGCGGCGAATCGGCGAGGAACTGGCCAAAGTGATCGTCGGACAGCAGGAGGTGATTGAGCAGTTGCTGATCACGCTGTTTGCCGGGGGGCATTGCCTGATCACCGGAGCGCCGGGACTCGCCAAGACGCTGCTCGTGAAGTCGATTGCGCAGATCTTTCATTTGAAGTTTCAGCGGATTCAGTTCACGCCGGACCTGATGCCGGCGGACATCACGGGGACGGAGATTTTGCAGGAGACGTCCGAGGCGCGGCGGGAGATGACATTCATCAAGGGGCCGGTCTTCGCCAACGTGCTGCTCGCCGACGAGATCAACCGCACGCCTCCCAAGACGCAGGCGGCCTTGTTGGAGGCCATGCAGGAGCATCAGGTGACGGCAGCGGGCGAGCAGTACCCGCTGGTGGAGCCGTTTTTCGTACTGGCGACCCAAAACCCGATCGAGATGGAAGGGACGTATCCGCTGCCCGAAGCGCAGCTCGACCGGTTCATGCTGAATGTGGTCATCGACTATCTGTCGCAGGAGGATGAAGTGGCCGTCGTGGAGCGGACGACCGCTGCGAAACCGCAAGCGATCGATGCATTGTTTACCGGCGAGGACGTGCTGCGGTTTCACGAGGTGGTGCGGCGCGTGCCGATTGCCAAGGATGTGATCTCCTATGCGGTGCGGCTGGCGTCGGCGTCGCGCCCCGGACAGGAGGGCGCCCCCGAATTCGTCAACGACTGGGTCAGTTGGGGCGCCGGCACGCGGGCGTCGCAGTACCTGGTGCTGGGTGCCAAGGCGCGGGCCCTGTTCGCCGGACGGGCCCATGTGACGATCGACGACATCCAGCAACTGGCCCCGCCCGTCCTGCGGCATCGCGTGCTTGTGAACTACCGCGCCGAAGCGGAGGGCGTGACAGTGGAACAGGTGATTGAACGCCTGGTGGAAAGCGTGCCGCGTTGAGAACAATGGACCGCCACGATCAGAATGTGATGGTCGGAGATTCGATTCCTGGAGTATGATACGGCGAATCAAACGATCCGTGGCCCTCGGAACAAAGTTGCCATGATTTCCACACCACCCATCATTGATGAACTCTTTCAGGAGCGAGTTCGCAAGGCGCGGAAAAGGTCGTTCGCTGAGAAATTCCTGGCGGGAGAGCAACTCTTTGAGTCGGCGTGCGAGTGGACGAAAATGGGCATCCTGACGGATCATCCGGATGCCGATGAGGCTGAGGTGCTCGACAGGCTCAAGCAGCGATTGAGACTCCTTGACCGGTTGGAGCGAGCGCGTGAATCTTGACAGTTGCACGTTGGCAGTCATTGACGCACTTTCGGCAGAGGACATCCCGTTTCTTGTCGTCGGCTCCTACTCCACGAATGTGTACGGGATCCCCCGGTCAACGAAGGATGCCGATATCGTCATCGACCTCGGCGGGAAACCGCTACTCTCTCTGAATCAACATCTCCCCGCGTCACTGCACCTCGACCCACAGATGCGATTGGAGCGCGAAGTTGATGGGCGCACCGTCAACATTCCCACCGCCGAGGACGTCATCGTGACGAAACTTCGATGGGCGCATCGGATCGCCCGCCGCAAGGACCTGGACGACATCAGGAACGTCCTCGCCGTTCGTCAAGGGGATTTTGACTGGGACTACATCCACCGCTGGGCCGATGAGCACGGCACGCGGGCGCTCCTGGAGGAGATTCGGGCGGAGATCCCTCCGCTCGATTGACGAACATGCCGACCGACTCCATCCCGCATCCTCCCCCCGCCTACCCGCCGCCGTCGTTCATCGACCCGGTGGCGCTGATGCAGATTCGATCGCTGGAGTTGCGGGCGAAGGCGGTCGTGGAGGGGTTCTTCAGCGGGTTGCATCGCTCCCCGTATCATGGGTTCTCGGTCGAGTTCAGCGAGTACCGGCCGTACGTGCCCGGCGACGATCCGCGATACCTCGATTGGCGATTGATGGCGCGGAGTGATCGTTACTACGTCAAGCGGTTTGAGGACGAAACCAATCTGCGCACGCATTTGCTGCTCGACACGAGCCAATCGATGACATTCGGCTCGCTGCCGTACAGCAAGGCGGACTACGCCAAAACGCTCGCCGCCACGTTGGGCTACTTCCTCAACACGCAGCGGGACGCAGTCGGTTTAGTCCGGTTTGACGAGCGGATCGACGAGTTCATACCGGCCCGTTATCGCACGGGTCACTTGCGGCGGATCATGCTGGCTCTCGAGAAGCCGGCGGCAGGAACGTCGACGGATCTCGCCCGGCCGCTCGATCAAATCGCCGAACAAGTCCGCAAGCGAGGGATGCTGGTGCTGCTGTCCGATCTGTTGGCGCCTCTCGATGGTCTCGAAACCAAACTGTCCTACTTCCGCGCGCGGGGACACGAAGTGGTCTTGTTTCAGATTCTCGACCCGGCCGAACTGACGCTCGATTTCGACGAGCCGACCCTGTTTCACGACGTCGAAACCGGCCGCGAGGTGTACGTCGACCCGTCGTTGGCCCGGGAAACGTATGTCGAGCGGCTCAATCAACATTGGGACGCTGTCCAGGCGAGCTGCGACAAACTGGGCATCAACGCCTTTCGGCTGACGACGGACATGCCGCTCGAAACGGCACTCGGCGACTTCCTCCGCAGCCGTCTGAAGACGATGACCAAGTCGGTGTCGCGCTCGCGCGGGTGGTAGAATTCATTGGCAACTGTAAATTAGGAACTGCGTGGCACTTCAGCCGAATGAAGGAGTCCGCTGTCAACCTCGTTCCCAAACACTGTTTGGGAACGCACTTCCCCGAAACTCCGTTTCGCGAGCGGCAAAGCAGGGTCTTGCGGGATGTGTGTTCCCAAGCCGGAGCTTGGGAACAAGTTACTGGGTTCGAGAAGCAGCGCAATCACACAGTCACGCAACCACAATGACCGATTTGCAATTTGCAATTCGCAATTTGCGAGACCCCCTCCCGAATGAGCTTTCTGACTCCTTGGTACCTGCTGGGCGCTCTCGCGGTCGGGTTGCCGCTTCTGTTTCACATGATCCGGCGGACGCCGCGCGGCCGGCGGGCGTTCGGCAGCGTAATGTTTCTGGAGCCTTCGCCGCCGCGGATCACGCGGCGGAGCCGGATCGAGCATTGGCTGCTGCTCGTCCTGCGCTCGCTCGCTCTTTGCCTGTTGGCGTTTGCGTTCGCGCGGCCCTTCTTGCGAGTTACTGAGGAACAGGCGGCGGCGAGCGGAACGGGTCGCGAGTTCGTGTTGCTGATCGACACCAGTGCCAGCATGCGCCGGGAGGGGGTGTGGAACGAAGCGGTCCGGCGCACGGAAGCACTGCTGGATGAGATGCGACCGCCGGATCGGGTGTCGTTGATCACGTTTGACAGGCAGTCGCAGGTGCTGGCGGACTTCAGCCAATGGACCTCACTGGACCCGGTCCAACGCGTTCGTGCGGCGAAGAGGTCGCTGCGTGAACGGTCGCCCACTTGGACTGCGACCGATTTGGGGCGTGCGTTGATCGACGCGGCAGAGCGGCTCGATGCCGCGGCACCTCGCGACGAGACACCCCGATCATCGACGATTATTGTCGTCTCCGACCTGCAGGCAGGGAGCCGGTTGGGGGCTCTGCAGGCGTATCAATGGCCGCGTCGGGTCCGGGTCCGGCTGGAACGGGTGGGGGCCGGCACATCGCCCAACAACGCCGGGTTGCAGCCAGTCGGCAGTGCGCAAACAGCCGCGGCGGACGAGAGGGAGAAGGACGGCGCGGTGGGCGTTCGCATCCGGGTGACAAACGCAGCGAATTCCCGCCGCGAACAATTCACACTCCGCTGGGACGACGAGCCGGCGGCGGCTCCGCCAAGCGATGGCGATTCCGGTGAGCCGGACGGAGGACAGTTAGCGACTTCAATGGCGCCTCCCGTGATGGTCATCGTCCCGCCGGGGCAAAGCCGCGTTGTGCCGGTGCCTCCCCGCCCCGACAATTTGGATGCCTCACGTTTAAGGCTCGAAGGAGATGACCATAATTTCGACAATCGGTGCGACGTTCCTGTCGTCTTGCAACGGACGGTCTCCGTCGGCATCCTCAGCAACCATGCGGAGGATGATCCGCAAGGACTGCGGTACTACGTCGAGAAAGCGATGGGATCCATTCCCGGACGGGCTGTTGAACTCCGCTCGTTGGACGACTTTATC
The DNA here is from genome assembly GCA_029259845.1 of Planctomycetaceae bacterium. Lineage (GTDB taxonomy): Bacteria > Planctomycetota > Planctomycetia > Planctomycetales > Planctomycetaceae > JAHBXU01. The sequence goes on from JAJDEI010000026.1 coordinate 104,048, forward strand.
GCTATCGCCAATGAGGACCGTGCCGCATGGCCCGAGTTGATGATCGTCGCCGCGTTACCCTCTCCTGAACAGGCGACCGTGCTGCGAAATCACTTGCAACAGGGAGGGACGCTACTATTCGTCCCGCTGAAAGCTGACGATGTTTCGTTCCTGTACGGACTCAACGGTATTGCTCCGGTCGCGGGAACGGAGGCAGCGGCCGGCAACGATGCGATGCTGATCGACATCGATTTTTCGCATCCCCTATTTGAAGCACTCGGTCAGCCGCGCTATTCAGACTTCACCAAGGTGCGGTTCTGGAAACACCGGACGGTCGACCCGGCGACCCTGCCGGACGTCCGGGTCGTTGCACGGTTCGATGACGGCGATGTGGCGATCGGCGAGACTTTCGTGGGAAAGGGGCGATGTGTGTTCTTTCTGTCCGGCTGGCATCCGGATGACAGTCAATTGGCGCTCTCCACGAAGTTCGTCCCCATGCTGAACGGTCTGCTCGACGACGCGGCGGGCATCGGGGCGACGAAAGCTCACTATGCCGTCGGGGACACCGTCAATCTCACGGTATTCGCCCGAAACGGTGGTCGCGTGACAGGAGTGCGGACGCCGGCGGGGGAACTGGTTCCCATCACCGCCGGGACAACGACGTTTCCCGAGACCGGCCAGCCCGGACGATACCGTGTTGTTATTGCGGCGGCTAATGGCGACGAGCGGGAACGGGGCGAATTCGTCGTGAATCTCGATCCCGCTGAGTCACGTACAGCACCGCTTGCGATCCAATCGCTCCGAGCCGCAAACGTCAATCTGGACATGACGCGAGGTGATGCTGTCGCGGCGGCCGAGGGATTGCGGCAACTGCGAGGGTCAGAACTGGAGAATCAGCAGAGTCTTTGGCGATGGCTGATTCTCGCCGCCATGCTGATGCTGCTCGCAGAGACCTGGCTGGCAGGCCGCACATCACGGACCGGATGAGCCGGGCCGGTGCACGATCCCAAATGCCTCCGTGCCCGTCCTTGGTCATGGGGAAGACCACGGATGGGCTCAGCGCGGCAGAGCCGCAACCAAAGGGGAGAGACCGCGGACGACGCTGATTTGGCGGATATGTGCGGATCATCAAAGGGACCGGGCTGTCACCGTTCACAGGTTGGACAACGCGGGTGGCCCAGCCGAATCGGCTGGGTGCCGCAGGCACAAGATGTTTCACACTCGGCCTGCGATTCGTCTGGAACGTCCGGATACGACGTGTGCGGCAGCTTGTCGTTTGGCGTCGGGCGGCTGGGGCGATGTTGCGGCGTCGAACACGTGTCCTCAGTTCGGGCATTGGGGCCGTGACGCGGTTCGTTTTTCGTCCACCGCCCCGGAGTCGCGAGCGGGTGACCACTCATCGATTTCCGATCGCCCCAGCCACTCCCACCATTGGACGGATGCACTTTGCTTCATCGTCCCCGGCGTATCCGTGCCCATTCGTGCCATCCGTGGTTACAATTTGGACAGCGACCGAAATACGTCCCCGACCGGATTCGTGATCGTGCGGAAGGGATTGGAAAGGCGGAGAGATGGCAGAGTATCGACTGGCGCGTCGCGTCGGCGAAGTGGCCGACCGCCTGCAACGGCTGCGGACTCTAAAGAGGCGGTCGGTGCTGTGGTGCGCCGGTTGCGCAGGCGGTCTGTTGCTGCTGGCTGCCATTCTGTGGTCGCCCTCACCCGTGCTTTCCTTTCCGCTCATCACGGCGACCGGTGCCGTGCTGCTCATCACGGGTTGGCGTGCCGCGCGACGTCCGAGACCGAATCTGCATGAAGCGGCTGTTGCGATTGAACAGCGGTGGCCGAGTCTCGATTCGCGTCTGGTGACCTCCGTGGACCAACGGCCGGATGAAGACGCGGGCGGATTCGGCTTCCTCCAGCACGAAGTGATTTGCGAGTCGCTGTTGCACGCCCATCGGCACGATTGGGCGGAGACCGTTCCGCGACGGGAGCTCTCGCGGGCCAAGTTGCTGCATCTGGTGAGTTTGTCGCTGTTCGTCGGATCGTTCGCGACGGCTGCATGGATGGCCCATGCGCGACCGGCATCCCGGGACGGCTCGCAGTTGGCGGACGCCTCTGCGACAGCAGGGGCGACGTACGACGTGACCATTGAACCGGGGGATGCGCTCATCGAGCGCGGCACCGACATCCTCGCCATCGCTCGTTTCTCCGGACGGATGCCGCGCGAGGTTGTGCTGAACGCGACCGATCCTGCCGGGAAGACGACATCGTTGCCATTCTCGCGCAGTCTCGATGATCCGCTGTTTGGCGGTCGCATTCCCCGGGTGCAGACGGACCTGTCCTATCATGTGACCATTGATGGAGAGCCGTCGCAAACGTATCGGATCGAAGTCTTCGACTTCCCACGGTTGGAACAGGCCGACGTCACGATTGTCTCTCCGGACTACACCGGCATGGCGGAGCAGACGATTGAGGACGTGCGCCGGGTGAGTGTGGCCGAAGGATCGCGGCTCACGCTCGCCTGCCGCTTCAACAAGCCGGTTGACGAGGCGGTCCTCCAACAAGACACCGGTGCCGCCCTCAAGCTGACGACAGGGGACAGCCCCAGTCGGATGGTCCACACGTTGACCTTCACGCCGAGCGAGAGGCAGGTGTTCAAACTCATTGCCATCGACGCCGAGGGCCGCTCCAACAAGCATCCGCCGGAGTTTGTGTTCGACGTCATCCCCAATCAGCCGCCCGAATTGGCGGTCGCGTTTCCGGGAAAAGACGTCCGTGTCTCTCCGCTGGAAGAGGTGTCGCTGGAGGCGAGCGCTCAGGACGACTTCGGGTTGAAGGAGTACGGACTCATCTACCAGTTGCCGGACGGTGACGAGCGATTGCTCACACTGGGGAACGGAAGTGAGCGTGAGGGGAAGGTGCAATTCGCCCACCAGTTGGCAATGGAGGACGCGAAGGCCCGGCCGAATGAACTCGTGGCCTATTACTTCTATGCGGACGACGTCGGCCCGGACGGCGATCTGCGGCGGACGTTCAGCGATCTCTACTTTGCAGAGATTCGCTACTTCGATGAGGAGTACCGGCAGGCGAGTTCGTCGCAGGGGCAGCGGGGCGACATGCCGGCGAACACACCGAGCAGCCAGTTGCTGCAGTTGCAGCGGGACATCGTCAATGCGATCTGGAACCTGATTCGCCACGAACGGGGCGAGGAGCCGTCCGCCGAGTTCGCGGAGCAGTCGCAGACCGTTGCCGATTCTCAACGGCGGGCCATTGCGATGGGGCATGAGCTGCAGGTCACGCAGGAAGACATGTTGCAGCGGCAATTCCTCCAGCAGGCTCTCGATCATATGGAGATGGCGGCAGAATTCCTGGTGCGCGCGGCGGACGTTCCGTCTCTCGAACCGCTGCCTGAAGCACGCCGCGCGGCCCATGAGGCGTATCGGGACCTCGTGAAGTTGCAGGCCCGCGAACATGTGGTTCAACAGTCACAGTCATCGTCGCAAAGCCAGTCGGACAGCAGCAGCAGCGATCTCAATCGGCAGCTTGAACAATTGGAACTGGAGAACAACCGGAACCGCTATGAGACCGAACAGCAGGACCAACCGCCCGCCGATCGGGAACAGTTGCAGGTCCTGAGCCGCCTCCGTGAGTTGGCGCGGCGGCAAGAGGGGCTCAACGACAAGATTCGCGAGTTGGACAACGCACTCCGGCCCGCGCAGGCCCCGCAGGAACGGGAAGAGACCGAGCGTCAACTCAAACGTCTGCAGGAGGAGCAACAACAACTGCTCCGCGACCTCGACGAGTTACAGGAGCGAATGCAAAACGACCAGAATCGGTCCCGTCTGGCGGACGCCCGCGAACAGGCGAAGGACGTCCGCGAACACGTGCGGCGAAGCTCGGAAGCACTCAAGAAGGGACAAACGTCTCGCGCTTTGGCGGAGGGAACGCGGGCCGAACGCCAACTCAACGAAATGAAGAACGAACTGCGTGAACAGACAGCCGGCCAGTTTGAAGACGCCCTGCGCGGACTCCGACAGGAATCGCGCGAGCTGGCCGAGCGGCAACGGCAGATCGCCGAAGATCTCACCGGCGGACCGGAACCGGAAGTCTCTGGTCCCCCCCGGCTCAAGGACGACGAATCAAACGACCTGCACAGACAATTCTCTCGGCAGCAGGAACGACTGGAGGCGTTGATGGACCGGATTGAGGAGGTGATTCGGGCGGCGGAGGCGAGTGAGCCGCTGCTGTCGAAGAAGCTCTACGACGCCGTGCGGGACACACGGTCCGATCGGCCCGCCGAGGCGCTGGCGATGGCCGGGCAGTTCCTGCGGCACGGCTTGAAACAGGAAGCCGCACGGGCCGAGGCACAAGCGAGAACCGGGATCGAGACGCTGCAGCAGGGGATCGAGCAGGCCGCCGCGAATGTGCTCGGCGACGAGGTGGAATCTCTCCGCCGGGCCCAACGGGAGATCGACGGGCTGTCCCGAGCGATCGCCTCCGAATTCGAACAAACCACTTCCGAGCAGACGGATGAGTCGCAGCAATCGCCGTCGGAATCCCCCGACGCCAAGGGCGGGAACTCCGAGCCATCGCAGCCGGAAATAGAGGCGGACCAATCCGAAGGGCACCAAACCGACGAACAGAAATCCGGGGAGCAATCGCCTCCGGAGACAAACGGCGGACGGCCGCCGACCAGTGGCGAACGTGCCGGTGAATCAACACGCAGTGCGCTGTCCGGCTTCCTGCCTGCCAATGAGACGGATGGTTCGGGCGGAGGTCCTCAGGCGGGGCGTGCCATCCGCCCGCTGACGGGAGCCGACTTTACTCAATGGTCGGACCGCATGCGGGACATCGAAGAGATGGTCGACGATCCGGATCTGCGAGCGCGGGTCGCACAGATTCGCGACCGGGCCCGGCAGGTGCGGATCGACGTCAAACGGCATTCGGCCACTCCTGACTGGGATCTCGTCAAGACGGGCATTTACGGTCCGATGATCGAACTGCGGGACCGGCTGGCGGAGGAGATTCTTCGACGCGAGCCGTCCAATGAAGTCGTCCCGCTCGATCGCGATCCAGTGCCGGACCGGTACGCCGATTTGGTCGAACAATACTACCGCCAGCTGGGGAGTGGCCGGTGAATGCGTATCCGATCGCAGGGTCCGGGACATGAGAGTTCACTCAGGCACCCGGTGTCTCAATTCGGAAACGTCTCTTCCCGACGGAGACGGCCCAACATCCAAATCCCTCCGAAAAACTTCCGGCAAGACACCGGGTGTCTTTTCCGATTCGCGTAATGCGTATCCGATGGCGATGCTCGTCGTGGGGGATCGCGAGTGGGCCGTCCCTGCTGCCGTAATCTTTGCGGTTGCAGTGGCCGTCCTGCTGAGGGCCTCCGTGCGGACGGGTGCCGGCCGTCGCACACGGGTGGGAGCCGCGTTGCCCAAGGCGATCGGTTTCGGACTGCTGGCGGTCTGTCTTGTCGACCCGCATTGGGCCGGCGTTCGCGCGAAGCCGGGAGAGAATCTGTTCGTCCTGCTGGCCGACGACAGCGCCAGTCTGACGATTCGTTCAGACGATGGGCGGACACGCGGGCAGTCCCTGCGAGACGAATTGATGGCGACGGAATCCCCGTGGCAAGTTCGCCTGGCGCAGGACTTCGACGTCCGCAGGTATCAGTTCGATGCCCGGTTGTCGCATGTGGAGGCGTTCGACTCACTTGAATTCGCCGGCACGACCAGCGCAATCGATGGCGTGCTTGCCTCATTGGCCCAACGTTTCCGCGGTCAGCCTTTGGCGGGAGTGTTGCTATTCACTGACGGGAACTCGACCGATTCGGTCACAGCCAACGCTCGCGCAGCCGCAGGGGCGCACGACTCGCTGCCGCCGGTCTATCCGGTCTTGCCACCGGTAACAGAAGTCCCGCCCGATTTGTCGATCACGCGGGCTTCGGTCAGCGAGACCGTCTTCGAGGACGCACCGGTCACCGTGCAGGCGGAAGTGGTCGCGCAGGGCGTGTTTGAGGAGGGGGTCGTTGTCGAACTGCGGGATGAGGCCGGGAATGTGATTGAACAAACCGGCCGTCCGATCTCCGACGGTGAAACGTTGGCAGTCCGGTTTCAAGTTCGTCCGACACAGCCGGACTTGCGGTTCTACACCGTGCGTGTCATCGACGCGGCGGCTGCAGCGGCCGACTCCGGGGAGCCGCGGGCGAGCCGGGAAGCGACGCTCGCCAACAACAGCCGGGTCGTCGCAGCCAATCGCGAAGGCCGGCCGTATCGAGTGCTCTATGTCGCCGGACGTCCGAACTGGGAGTACCGTTTCCTGCACCGGGCGCTGCGGCAGGACGAACAGGTGCAGTTAGTCGCGTTGATCCGGATCGCCCGCAAAGAAGCGAAGTTCGACTTTCGAGGCCGCGCGGATGAATCCAGCAACCCGCTGTTCCGGGGCTTCAAGAAGGATCGGGACGAGGAGACCGAATCGTACGATGAGCCGGTGTTGATCCGGCAGGGGACGCGGGACGAAGCCGAGCTGCGTGAGGGCTTCCCCCAGGAGCGGTCGCTGCTGTACGAGTACGATGCGATCATTCTGGACGACGTGGAGGCGTCGTTTTTCACGCACGACCAGTTGGTGCTAATCGAACGGTTTGTGGCCGAGCGGGGCGGCGGACTGATGATGCTGGGAGGGATTGGCACGTTCCAGCACGGCGGTTACGCACGGACGCCGGTTGCGGATGCGCTGCCTGTTTACCTCGACCGGAACCGAAGCGTCGCGGCTTTGCCTGCGGACGGGTTTCGGCTCACGCTGACCCGTGACGGATGGCTGCAGCCGTGGATGCGTTTGCGCAGCAACGAGCCGGACGAGCAACAGCGGCTGAGCGCGATGCCGTCGTTCGTCAGCGTGACACGGGCCGAATCGGTCAAACCGGGGGCGCGGGTGATGGCGCTGCTGGAAACCCCCCGCAGTCAATCGCGGCCGGCGATCGTGTCGCAGCGTTATGGGGCCGGGCGGACACTGGCGGTGCTCATCGGCGATCTTTGGCGGTGGCAACTGCGCCGCGCCGAGGGGGCGAATGACGATCTGGCGAAGATGTGGCGGCAGAGCGTGCGCTGGCTGGTTGCGGACGTGCCGCGCCGGCTCGAAGTCAGCACGGCCCGTACCCAGAACGCCCCCCGAGCCGCGGTTGAGCTGGCGATTCGCGTTCGGGACCGCGAGTTTCAGCCGCAGGAGAACGCCGATTTGCACGTGGCCGTTCGGCAACCGGATGGTGAGCCGATCTCCATCGTGGTGCAACCGTCGTTGGACGAACCGGGATTGTTCACCGGCTCCTTTGTATCGCGGCAGACTGGCGGATACCGGGCGGAAGTGACGTTGACGGATGCCGACGGTGAACCGCAAAGGACGGTTGTCGGCTGGACCAGCAACCCGGCCGCGGAGGAATTCCGGAACGTGGGCATCAACCGGCAGCGGATGGAATCGCTGGCGGAGGAGACGGGGGGCGAAGTGGTTGCGATTGACGGCCTGGAGACGTTTGTCAGCAGTCTGCCGCTGCGCCGCGTGCCGATCACCGAAACCTGGACATCGCCCCTGTGGGACCGCTGGTGGGTGTTCCTGCTCGTGGTGGCGTGTTTGGCCGGAGAATGGGGCTTCCGCCGGCTGCGAGGACTGCCATGAGCGGGAACTGTCGCCATCCGAGAGCCAGGAACGTTTGGCAGGTTGGAAATCTGCCCCGCGCTCCGTTGGCGTGCCGCTTCGGGAGACTGGGGCGAATCCTGTGGATCGTCGCAGGCGCCGTCCCGGCGGTTGATGCCATGCTCACCGTTACCGTTGCTGTTGTTATTGCCGTCACGGTTGTCCCAACGGGAGCAGTTGTCGCGTCTGATCCGGCTCTACCGCAGCAACGTGCGTCGCTGTTGCTCGTGCGAGGTGCCGATGGAACGGACGAGTTTGGACGGATGTTCGACGAATGGACCGCCCTGTGGACGGCAGCTGCGGACCGGGGGGACGTGGCGGTGCGGCCTATCGGTTTCGGAACCAGTTCCGACGTGCGACCGCTTGACGAGTTGCGTCAAGCGATCGTCGACGAAACCGACGGCACGGAGCGGCCTTTGTGGATCGTGCTCATCGGGCACGGGACCTACGATGGCCGTGCGGCCAAGTTCAACCTCGCGGGGCCGGACATCACTGCAAAACAATTGGCCGCATGGCTGGTGCCGGTTGGTCGTCCGCTGGCAGTCATCGATTGTACGTCGTCCAGTTCGCCGTTCATCGACCGGCTGTCACAACCGGGACGGGTGGTGATCACGGCGACCAGGGACGGCCGCGAGGTGAACTTCGCCCGCTTTGGCGGCCATCTCGCCAAAGCGATTGGCGACCCGGCCGCCGATCTTGACAAGGACGGGCAAGTCTCGCTGCTGGAGGCGTTTCTCACGGCGTCTCGGCAGACGCAGGCCGCGTACCGGGCACTTCGTCAACTTCCGACCGAGCACGCGTTACTGGATGACAACGGCGATGGGCGCGGCGTGCGGGAAGACTTCTTCGAAGGGCTGAGGCCGGTCCAAACAGCGGAAACAGGGCTCTCGCTGGACGGGCATCGGGCGCACCAGTGGCATGTCATTCCCAGCGATGAGGAGCGGCGCTTCCCCTCTGAACTGCGGACCCGCCGTGATGAACTGGAACTGGAAATCGCCCGGCTGCGTGGCCGGAAGACCAACCTGGATGAGGAGACGTACTACGCAGAGTTGGAACGGCACCTTGTGGCATTGGCCGAATTGTACGAACAAGCGGACATTCCCGCTCCAGCCCCAAAGCATCAGATCCCGGAGCGTTAACGACGGGTCCCCGGCCCTTCAACAACCGGTGACGGACCCATCGCTAACGCTCTGCGGTTGTGGTTTTTACCATCGTGTACGCAAACACCCGGTGTCTCAATTCAGCAAGGACACGAAGAGCCTGATTCCAGAGGCTCTTGGTCCTCAGCGTTTCGACCAATCATGAGACACCGGGTGTTGTCCCCGAAAAACTCACAAGCTCTCTGGGCTCTGAAGTGGCGCTCCCGGCCCCCTTGGCACGTTACAATGTGCGCCGTACTCCGATCGCTCATTTCAAGCAGGTGGCAAGATGCGACTGACTCCGACGTATGGCTGTGCTTTCGGCTGCCTGCTGGTTCCCTTCTTGGTGGGCGTGAGTGCAGCCGAGGAATCGGAAGACCGAGCCTTCAAGCCCCGGGAACAAGCGGCGATCCGCTTTTCGGAACATTTGATCGCAGATAACTACGCCTACGCTTACGGCATCGCGGCTGCCGACCTCGACGACGACGGCGACCTCGACGTGACCAGTGCGGATTACACCCCGCACAACAAGCTGTACTTATTCGAGAACGACAGCAAGGGCACGTTCACACGCCACCTGATCCAGCAGGACGACCCGGAGCGGCTGGAACGCCACATGGTGGGCGATGTCGACGGGGACGGCGACCTTGATGTGGTGATCGTCAAGAACCTGCGGGGGCATCTCCTCTGGTTCGAGAACAACGGGTCACCGACCGATGGCAAGCTGTGGAAGCGGCATGTGATCACCACCGACTTGCCCGGCGCCTACGACGTCGCGCTGGCGGACTTCAACGGCGACGGGCATTTGGATGTTGCAGCCTCCAGTTGGGTGCTCGGCAATCAATTCGCCTGGTTCGAGAACGATGGTCCGCCTGCTGCCGGTGAATGGAAGAAGCATCTGATCGAGCAGGATGCACCCGAAACCCGCACGATGCGCGCAGCTGATTTCGACGGTGACGGCGATGCCGACCTGCTGGGCACAATCCGGCAAGCCAGCGAGGTCGTCTGGTACGAGAACCGTTCCCCAGCGGATACCGTCACGTGGACCAAACATGTCATCGACGGCGAGTCGGTCTGTCCGGCACATGGCAACCCCGCCGACATGGACGGCGACGGAGATCTGGATGTCGTCATGGCGCTGGGATTCTATTTTCGCCCCGGCTCCGAAGACCCCAAGGCGTCCCAGGCGCGAGAGGACAATCAGATTGTCTGGTACGAAAACGACGATCCCACCGCGGGGCCCTGGAAGAAGCATGTGATCGGGGCGAAGTTTGACGACGCCTTCGAAGCCGTCGCAGCGGACCTGGACGGCGACGGCGACATCGATGTGGCCGCAACCTCGTGGCGAAACCCCGGGCGCGTGGCATGGTTCGAGAATCGCGGCGATCCCCGCGGACGATGGACCCGTCACCTGTTGAAAGAAAACTGGCGCAGCGCAAACCAGGTCATCATCGCCGACCTGAACGGCGACGGCCGACTGGACATCGTAGCGTGCGCCGAGCGTGGAAGCGTCGAACTTCGCTGGTGGCGCAACGAAGGCCGCCCGTAGAACGCTGCGATTCCGAACCGACATCGTCGGTTCGGCTGCCCGTCCGCGGTCATCAGTGGCTCTCCGGAAACGGAAAGACAACGTTCCGGGAGCCTCGCCCTCCCGTTTGGGGGGCTCCTATCAGTTCTTATAGATCTTGTGCTGCGGGCGGCCGGAGAGGATTTGTTCCTTGCCCCAGTTCGTCACGTCCCGGAAGGCGTCGCTGCGGATGAAGTCGGTGAACGCCTGCTCGTCCGACCATTCGCTGGTGATCAGGTAGGAGGCGTCGTCGCTGACGTCTTTCCACAACGTCGAGGAGCTATGGCCTTCGGCGGCCCGCAGCGCGTCGATCACGCCCGCGAATTTCTCCTCGAAGTCCTGCTGTCTGCCCTCGATGACGTGGTAGTTCATGCCGACGGTAATCATTGTGGCCGTTCTCCCCTCCGGGTATCGCCAGACGTGCGTGTGTCTGTCCGGCGTGTGGTGTCATTCCTGGCCCGCGGCCACGATCAAAATCTCAGGCCATTGTACACACCCGACTTCTCCCGTGAAGTCACGACGCCGAGGACGATCGCCCGCAGGTGCACGCGCGGATTTCGGTGCCACTGCTGGGCCGTCCGCGTTCGACGTCGAACGCGGCTTTCGCACTGCTTCGGACGGACAATGCAGTGTCGGTGAGCAGAGGAAAACCGCTCGTATCCGACCGAAGCCGTGGCACGACTTCGCCCAGATTCGCAATCAAAACCGAATTGCACCCATCGCCCTCGGGTGCATCGGGAGGAGGCGTCAGGCTTGCGCGACAGACGGACGGCTGTTTTTGTCGGATGGGAAAACTCGGACAATCTTCGGGAATATCCCGGAGATTGTGCGCATCAGATGGGAAACAGTCCCCTCACGACTTTCCAATCCCACGAGCTTTCCCGTCCCGCGAGGAGGTCCCGATGATCGTCCGTTCGGCAGGTGCCCTTTGCCTTCTCGCAGTGATCGGTTGTGGACGGGCGGATGATGCGCCCCCCCAGGCAAGCATTGGACAGGATGCGGAATCGACTGCCCTGTCGCAACAGGATGTCTCCGCCGTCGATGCCCACCGAACGTACCGTGAAACTGACGGCAAAACCGACGGCGAGACGGAGACACTGCCCGCCGACGTGGCAGCGTCCGATCGTAAGATCATTTACCACGCGCAAATCCGCATCGATGTCACCGACTTTGGGGAAGCAGCCGCAGGTGTGGAATCTCTGATCAGCCGGCACGGCGGATTCGTCGCCTCCTCCCGGCTGGGCGGGCAGTCCGGTTCGACACGCAGCGGACAATGGACGCTGCGCGTGCCGGTCGGACGATACCGGGCCTTTGTGAACGAACTCACCCATCTGGGCGAATTGCGGGAGCAGCACGAAACGTCGAAAGAAGTCACCGCCCAGTTCTTCGATCTCGAAGCGCGTGTTCGCAACAAGCAACAGGAAGAGCAACGCTTGCTCACGCACCTGGACAAAACGACGCGGCAGCTTCCGGAAATCCTGGCCATCGAGCGCGAAATTTCCCGCGTGCGCGGCGAGATCGAACAGATGCAGGGCCGGCTCAAACTGCTCGCCGACCAAACGTCGCTGTCGACCATCGTCCTGACGATCTCGGAAATCGAGACGTTCGTCCCCGCCGTGAGTCCGACCTTTCCCACACGGATTACCCGCGCCTGGGCCGGTTCGACCGAGACGCTGCTGAGCGTGCTGGAAGGAATCGCCGTCTTCGCGACCGCTGCCGTCCCCTGGATCGCCGTCCTCGCCTTGTTCGGAGCGGTGCTGTTGCCCATCACCCTCGCAATCCGACGGCGGCTGACCGTGCCGACTCGCTGAGATGCGGAACGTCAGGCCGTTTTCCGTTCCCCAAGCTGGCGGACGAACTCCTCGTGCTCCGGAGATGCAAGGCCTGTCCCCAGCGTTTCCAGCAGTTGCTTCGTGTCCTCAGAGAACAACGCTTTCCCGTCCAACCACAAGCCGGGAAACACCTGTGACCGAAACAGGCCCGCCTCGTCTGCGGCAATCTCGACATACCGGCCGTTATCGAGCCGCAACCAGCGGATCTGGCGGGAACGGACGATGACGATCACGTACTCCTGAATGCCGGTCTGCTCGTACGCTTCGCGTTTCTCGAACAGGTCGTACGCCTCTGTGCTGGCGGCGATCTCCACGGCCAACTCGGGCGGACCGACGACATAGTCGTCCGGGTGCAGGTGCGTCTGACCGCCATGGTCGGGACGGACGATCAGGAAGCAGTCCGGCTGCGGCTCGTTCTCATGATCCAGGATGGCGGTCGTGTCAACGAGCGACTCGACGCCCGGTGTTGACGCCTCGTAGTTGCCAAGCCAGGTGGTAACCAATCCATGCGGCCGGCCCTGTTTTCTGCGGACGGGTGACGGCACGTAGACTCTCCCTTGAATCAGCTCGGCTTTGAAGCCCTCCGGCATCGCCTCATAGCGTTCATGAAACGTCTGTTGGCCGAGGTGATCTCCGTTTTCCAAGGGGGGGAGGGCCGCGCCACCGTTCGGTGCCGGTGCCAATGCCAGTGATTCCACAACCTGGGACATGATCACTCTCCGGGAGAAACTGCGCACCAACTCCGTCTCAAGTATACCCAAGGAATGATTTCCATGACATCACATCTTCATCCGCGCGGGGTGAATTCTCGGGCCGCCCCTTGGTATACTCCGGCTGAGGATCCTCTCTCAAACAACTGGAACTTCTTGCTCTCAGCTATCAGGAGATCGACCCATGGCCACTGCGACCGAAACTGCTCCCGTCTCGCGCCCCCAGATTCGCCGGACCCAATTGCTGATCGACGGCCGCTGGTGCGACTCGGTGAGCGGGGAAACCTTCGCGACCTACCACCCGGCGACCGAAGAAAAAATCGCCGACGTCGCCCAGGCGAATGCTGAAGACGTCGACCGGGCCGTCAAAGCTGCGCGGCGGGCCTTCGACGAGGGGCCGTGGCACGACATGGACGCCCGTGACCGCGGCGCGCTGATGCTCAAACTGGCCGACCTCATCGAACAGAACGCCGAGGAACTGGCCGCGCTGGAGACGCTCGACAACGGCAAGCCGATCAGCGACGCCAAAGCGGCCGACGTGCCGCTGGTGATCGACTGCTTGCGGTACTACGCCGGCTGGGCGGACAAGATCAAGGGCGACACCGTCCCCATTCGCGGTAACTACTTTTGTTACACCCGCCGCGAACCACTCGGCGTGGTGGGGCAAATCATTCCTTGGAACTTCCCCGCGCTGATGGTCGCCTGGAAGTGGGGGCCGGCGCTGGCTGCCGGTTGCACGATTGTGATGAAGCCGGCTGAACAGACGCCGCTGTCGTGCCTGCGGATGGCCGATCTGGCGTTGGAAGCGGGCATCCCGCCGGGGGTCATCAACGTCGTGCCCGGCTATGGCGAGACGGGGGCCGCCCTCGTTGCCCATCCGGATGTCGACAAAATCGCCTTCACCGGCTCGACAGAGGTCGGGCAAATCATCATGCGCGACGCGGCCCAGACGCTCAAGCGGGTCACGCTCGAACTGGGCGGCAAGAGCCCCAACGTCGTCTTCGCCGACTGCGACATGGACGCAGCCGTCGCCGGTGCGGAGTTCGGCCTGTTCTTTAATCAGGGCCAGTGCTGCTGTGCCGGCAGCCGTGTGTTCGTCGAGGATTCCATCCATCAGGAGTTTGTCGAACGGCTCGTCGACCGGGCCAAAGGCCGCCAGTTGGGCGACCCGTTCTCTCCCGCCACCGGCCAGGGGCCGCAGGTCGACAAGGACCAGTTCGAGAAGATTATGAACTACATCGAGCGCGGCAAGGAAGCCGGCGCGGATTGCAAAACGGGTGGCGGACGCTGGGGCGAGAAAGGGTTTTTCGTCGAGCCAACAGTGTTTGATAACGTGTCCGACGACATGGACATCGCCACGGACGAGATCTTCGGCCCGGTGATGAGCGTGCTGCCGTTCAGCGAGTTTGACGAGGTCGTCGAGCGATCCAACAAGACGCTCTACGGTCTCGCCGCCGCCGTCTGGACCCGCGATGTCGCCAAAGCGCACCGTCTGGCCGCCCAGGTGAAAGCCGGCACGGTCTGGGTCAACTGCTACGACGTCTTCGACGCGGCTGCGCCGTTCGGCGGCTTCAAGATGTCCGGCATCGGCCGCGAACTGGGCGAAGCATCTCTCTCGAACTACACGGAGCTCAAGACGGTCACGATGAGCTTGGACTAACGCCGTGTCGAACTTCGACTTGGGGGTTGGAGTTCAGCCTTTAGGCTGCGAAAGCAAGCTAAAGCTTGAACTCCAACACCAAGTCTTGAGTTCGGCAAGGCAGTGCGGGAGGCCGAGACCTTCTCGGAATTCGGCACGGCTGAGGGTTTCGTCAGGGTTGAATGCGAAGTTGGGCCGGGTGGCATGCTCTCACGCCCATTGGCGGGTGAGCATGGGAAAACGTGTACTTCATGCCGACCCGACGAGCGCCGTGACGGCATGCCACGCAGACTTTTCTCAAATGCAACAATCCGCTCCCGCACGGCTGGCACAGCCGCGGCACGCATTCTGAACAGGCGCCGGTTTCGCTATACTCACCTGCTCATCGAATCCGAATCTGACCGAATGCATCCTGTCGTTTGAAGTTGGCCCATGTCTCATTCGTACGAGCGAGAGCTGTCGGTGGCGTTGCAGGCGGTTCGTGATGCGGCTGCGATCTGCCGGTCGGTCCAGTCGCACATCTCCCCGGTTGCGCTCGAAAAACAGGACCGCAGCCCGGTGACGATCGCGGATTTCGCCTCTCAGGCGGCGGTCTGTCGGGCGATTGGAGATGCGTTTCCGGACGATCCGATCATTGCCGAGGAGGATTCAGAGTCTCTCCGGACGCCGGAGAACAGCGGCTTCCTGACGAACATTCTCAATGCCGCGTCTGAAACATTGGGAGAAACAACGGCCGATCAACTCTGCGAATGGATCGACCGGGGGGGAGCGAACGAATACTCGGCCCGCTTCTGGACGCTCGATCCGATCGACGGCACGAAAGGCTTTCTGCGGAAAGAGCAGTATGCGGTCTCGCTGGCGCTCATCGTCGACGGTCAGATTCAGGTGGGCTTGCTGGCTTGTCCGAACCTGCCGTTGCAGGGAGCGGCCGACGACGGCGCGGGGTCGCTGTTTTCCGCGGTTCGCGGACAGGGCGCGGAGGTCCGGTCGCTGGCGTCGGCGGAGGAGCCGGCCCAACCGGTCCGCGTGAGTGCGACCGCTGATCCCGGCGACGCGCGGCTCTGCGAATCGGTTGAATCGGGTCACAGCTCACACGGCCATTCGGCCCAAATCGCTTCGCGGCTGGGCATCACCGGCGACCCCATCCGTCTCGACAGTCAGGCTAAATACGCCGTCGTGGCTCGCGGCGAGGCGGACATTTACCTCCGCCTACCGACCCGGAAGGGCTACCGCGAGCGGATCTGGGACCACGCCGGCGGGGTCATCGTTGTGGAAGAAGCGGGAGGACGGGTGAGCGACGTTGACGGTCGGCCGCTCGATTTCACGCGAGGTTTCGCGTTGGAGGAAAACCGGGGCGTTGTGGTGACCAACGCGAACCTGCACGACCGTGTGCTGTCTGTTGTGCAAGAGGTCCTGGGCACCGAGGAGCAGACCGCGTAATGCCGCAGCATGTGGAGATCGCGTTGACGCTGGCGACGGTCGTGCTGGCGATCCTCGCGATGGTGCTCTTGAGGCTCGCTCCGGACATGGTCCTGCTGGGCGGGCTGAGCCTGCTGCTGGTCAGCGGTGTTGTCTCGGCGGAGCGGGCCCTTGGTGGGTTTGCCAACGAAGGACTCATTACCGTCGCCGTCCTGTTTGCCGTTGCCGAGGGAATCCGTCAGACGGGCGGCATCAGCTTTCTGGGGCAGCGGTTGCTGGGGCAGCCGAAATCCGTGACTGACGCTCAGGCACGGATCATGATTCCGACGGCGTTGTTGAGCGCGTTTCTCAATAACACGCCGGTCGTCGCCGTCCTGATGCCAGTGCTCAACGACTGGGCCAAGAAGGCCCGGATGTCGGTCTCCAAGCTGCTGCTGCCGATGAGCTATGCGGCGATTCTCGGCGGCCTGTGCACGCGAATCGGCACGAGTACGACGCTGGTGCTCGATGACATACTCCGCGACAAAGTTGCCGGAGGGGGACTGTCGATGTTCGAAATCGCCTGGGTCGGGCTGCCAGTGAGCATTGTTGGCATCGCCTATCTGCTGATCTCCCACCGTTGGCTGCTGCCGGAGCGGAAGCCGGCGATCTCCACGTTTGATGATCCCCGCGAGTACACGATCGAGATGTTCGTGGAACAGGGCAGCCCACTGATCGGCCAGACGATCGAAGCGGCCGGGTTGCGGCATCTGCCGGGCATGTTCCTGATGGAAATTGACCGGGACGGCCATTTGCTGGTGGCGGTCTCCCCCAACGAACGATTGCAGGCCAACGACCGGCTCGTGTTCGTGGGGGTCGTCGAATCGGTGGTCGACCTCCAGCGGCTTCCCGGCCTCAAACCGGCGACCGACCAGGTGTTCAAACTGGACAGCCCGCGGTCTCATCGCTGCCTCATCGAAGCGGTCGTCTCCAATACGTGCCCCGTCATCAACACCACGATCCGCGAGGCACAATTCCGGACGCGGTACAACGCAGCGGTGATTGCCGTGGCCCGCAACGGCCAGCGGCTGCCGGGAAAAATCGGCGACATCACTCTCGAAGCGGGCGATACGCTGCTGCTGGAAGCCCATCCGTCGTTCGAGCGGGTGCAGCGCAACTCCCGCGACTTTTATCTGGTGAGCCGGATCGAGGATTCGACGCCGCCGCGCTCGGAACGGGCATGGGTTGCGCGAATGGCGTTCGTCGGCATGGTCGTGATGGTCACGCTGTTCGACATGCGCATGTTGAACGCGTCGCTGCTGGCGGCCGGATTCCTGATTGTGACCGGATGCCTGCGGACGAGCGAAGCCCGCCGATCGATTGATCTGAGCGTGTTGCTCACGATGGCGGCCGGGATCGGCATCGGCAATGCGATGGAAGACTGCGGTGCGGCCCAATACGTCGCCGGCTCGCTCACGCAGTTGGGTGCCGGGAACGAGACGCTCGTGCTGGCGATTGTGTATGCCGTGACCATGGTGTTCACGAACCTGATCACCGCCAAGGCGGCAGGCGTACTGATGTTCCCGATTGCACTCGCAGCGGCTGAAAGCATTGGCGTGCGCTACGAACCGTTCGCCGTTGCGGTCATCGTAGCCGCCGCTGCGAGCTTTGCCACGCCGATCGGTTATCAAACCAATCTGATGGTCTACGGGCCGGGCGGCTACCGGTACAGCGACTTCGTCCGCATCGGCGTGCCGCTAAGCCTGATCGTCTGGGGCCTGTCGATATTGATTATCCCCGAGGTGTGGCCGTTTCGTTGAGCCGGCGAACGAGGGCTCTGTCCAACCTGGAACTTGGGGTTGGAGTTCAGCCTTTAGGCTGCGAAGACAAGCGAAAGCTTGAACTCCAACCCCCAAATCGAAGCCTGACAAGACACTATTCGCCGGTGGAGCCTGTGCCGTCCCCCTGTTGAAAGAACGCAGCGGCGGCCTCTGCCATCTCGTCCGGGGAAACGTCCTTGATGTGCTGGGCGAGGCTCCATTCGTGGCCGAACGGATCGGTCAGGCGCCCGTATCGGTCGCCCCAGAACATGTCCGTCAGCGGCATGACGGCCTTGGCACCGGCTTTGACCGCCCGTGCGAACAGGGCATCCACGTTGTCCGACCAGAGATGCACGGCGACCGTCGTGCCATTGAGCGACTTGGGAGAGACCCAGCGCTCCATCTGCGGCATCTCGTCACATAGAAAGATGCGGCCATCACCGATTTTGATCTCGGCATGCATCAGGCCCCGCCCGTCCGGGCTCGGCATCCGCTTGATTTCCTCCGCTCCGAAGGCGACTTTGTAGAACTCGATCGCATCGGCGGCACTGCGGATCACAAGATGGGGCACGACGGATGGATGGCCGGCGGGGATCGCCTGAATGTCGGACATGGGAGGTTCTCGCAACAGAGTCAGCGAACGAAGGGATGTCGGCACCGGCGATGATTCTAACGCGGGCCGGTCCTTTCGCTCAACGATCCGGTGGCTGTTGCGATGTCCGGGGGGCCTCTCCTGGGGATGGTGGCTCGGCGAGCACCAGATCGGGTGCCGGGCAACGGCCCGCCGTTTCCGACATGGCCGTCAACCGGTCCGCGCGCTTCCTAACGGGCGCGGCTAAACGGTGGATGGGGCGCGACGAACAGAGATTTGATGCGGCGCGACGAACGGATGGCGGGCGGTTACCGGACGAGCGGGCGGTCGATTTCGTCAATGTTACGGACGACTCGGGTGCGGGTGTAGCGGTCCGGGTTTTGTTTGAACGCCCGCCGATTCTCCGCAGTGGTGAACAAATACAGCTCTTCGTCGTAGAACGCCCCATAACGCACATTGCCAGGAACGGCGAGGTCCGTATCCATCAAGATCACAGGATCGCAGCCGAGCAATTGGGGGACGAACTGCCGCGGCTGGGCTTCAAATTCGGACATCGTTTCCGCGGAGGCCAGATAGTACGTTTGCCCACGATGCTCGACGACGTATTGCGGGTCCCCCTTGACCCATTGCCGGTCTCGCCACAGCGTGACCGGGCAGAACCCGTCAATCGCGACAGTGATGGAGTGCGGCGGTGCTTTGGTGGAGACATGCCCCTGGTCCGCTGCGGGCTTCTGCATGGAGACGAATTGCCGTTCGGCATCACGGGCGAAGCGGACGTATTTGTCCGCCTCCTGATAGCCGGTTGACGACAAAATCCGCCGGCCGGAAGGATCAACGATGACGTCCGTGGGAAACAGCGTCACGCCGAACCGCTTGGCGAGGTCCGGGTGTTTTTCCGCGTTCAATTTGACGAGAACCAACCGCGGTTGCAGCACTTGCAACACGGTGGAACGCGAGAGCACATTCTTTTCCATCTGGCGGCAGGGAAAGCACCAATCGGTGTAAAAGTGGACGAGCATGGGACGGTCGAGACGCCGCGCTTCCCGTTGGGCCGCCTCAAAATCGCCCATCCATTGCGGCGATTCGGCAACTGCGGACGCAGTCAGGGCCGAAGCCCATGCCACCATTGCCATCAGGAACAAAACGCCGGCAGGTCGAAAACTGTTCATGGTTGTGTCCTCAATTCCGACCCGTCCTCGGGGAAAGCGACGGGCATTGTGAGACGTTCCATCAACTGCTATCGGCGAGCGGCCGCAGCGTTGTCCGTTGCGATCCCCGGCTTCGCTTCCGTGGGTCCCTCCGTCGCAAGGAAGAAACCGGTCATGCGGGAGGAACAGTCACCGCTCCTTTGCCGGGCTCTATGACCGCTACAACAGGCCGCTCGCGACGGCGGCATCTGCCGGATTGCGCCCGTCGCCGCGGCGGCCAGTCGTGCTCGTTTCGGTGACCGGCCGTTCGCAGAACGGTCCGTCGAACGAGAGGCCGGATCCTCTTCGGAAATGGCCGGGACGAACCCTCAAAAGAAAAATGACCGCCCAGGCATTCAGCGCGTCGGATCGCTGACACTTCCGGTCGGATAGGGATGATCGCGTAGGACCGTCCGTCCGTAAAAGTCGTCGTTCGCAGCCGGGGAGGCAAGTTCGACGGAAGCCGATGCCCGCCAGGCGATCCCCGCGACGTCGAGAAAGTTGCCCAGCAGCGCGTGTCCGCCGGCGGTCAGGACGGATTCCGGGTGAAACTGAACGCCGAACAGGGGCCATCGCCGATGCCCGATCGCCATGACGGCCCCGTTGTCGGCCCTCGCGGTTACCGACAACTCCGGCGGCAATGATCCCTCCTCCACGATCAGCGAATGGTAGCGCGTGGCGATGAGCGGGTTGGGGAGGCCCGCAAACAGGCGGTCCGGATCGTGATGAATGAGCGACGTCCGTCCGTGCATCGGCTCGTCGGCTCTCACGATGTTTGCGCCCAGCGCATGCGCGATCGCCTGATGTCCCAGGCAGATTCCCAGAATGGGAATCGTCGGCCCCAGTTCCCGGACAACATCGAGACAGACACCACTCTCGCGGGGCGTACAGGGTCCGGGCGAGAGTGTGATCGCCCGGGGACGCAAGTCTCGAATGGCGGAGACGTCCCGCGCATCGTTGCGAATTACTTCTGTCTCGCAGCCCAGCTCCGCAAAGTAGCGGGCCAGCGTGTAGACAAAGCTGTCATAGTTGTCGATCAACAGGATCATGCGGAGTGAATGGGGCCTTCGGGACCGCGATTGTTTTAGAGGCGATGACTGCTCTGCGAATGGCCGGGAGGAAAGTTGGCCCCAAACGCGAAAACATCTACCGTGTCGGGTTCGCTTGGGCTGTCGCTTCAAGGTTACCACGGCCTCCGGCCCGGATCACCGTTCGCAAGCACCACACGATGCCGAGCAGATTGAGAACCAGAAACGTGACGAAGACGCCGAACCCGCCGACCGCGGTCGCTCGCTGATGCCGCTCGGCAAGAGCCGGCATGTCGAGTGAAGCGACGCGCAATGACTCCCGCAGCGCGGCCACTCCCAGAAGCATTAATAAAACGAGGCAACTCAACAGCGTGAGCCGCTTCGGGCACAACTCGCGTTTTCGAGACTGCTGCCACCAGACGACGATTTGGCCCGCCACAGAACATGCCACGATTACCCCATAAGGGACGACAGCCGCACTCGTGAGCACATCCCGGTGTGCCGCCGGCATGGCCAGCCAGTAGAGTCCTCCACAGGCGACCGCCCCCAGCAGTCCGGAAAGGCCGATGACAGCCGCGCGGCCCGTGCCGGGCACTTCGCGTTGGGCTCCCCCTCGGAGCGGCCACCACAACTGCCACGATAGCCAGAGGCTGAGGAGCGGCAATGTCCCGCAACACCACATTGCCAATCGTGGTGCGACCTCAGCCGAGGAGAAGACCAGTGAGTCGGAAAGATACTGCTCCGTCCAGACGTCCTGCCCCTGCAAGCTGAGCAGATGATTCTCCGTCCAGGACCATGCCACAAATCCGAAGCAGGCGGCTGTCGGCACCGCAATCGCCGCAGCGACCCACCGCGGCCGCTGCTCCGCCCAACGGGTCTTGCTGAGATAAAGCAGATAGAACCCCACGAGCAGCATCGGCAGCACGGCCATCCAGCGGTGAAACAGCAGAAGATTGGCCGTGTAGAATTGCGTGCGATACAAGATTTGCACGAACAGCAGCGGTGCCACGCCGGCGGTGATGGCCACTCCCAGCATGAATGGCAGCCACGACCGCAACATTCCAGCGAACGGATCGTCCCGGTCCTCACGCTGCCAGACGGCGATCGTCGCCAGGTAGGCACTCCCTGCCAGAACGTACGCCATGAAAGCCACGTGCAGCACCAACGTGCCGAGATAGAGCACGAGGTAGAACGCCGTCGCTGTGGGAAGCGTGAACGGAAACATCATGGCCATGCGTTCCCTTCGAGGCGGACGGCGGTGTTCCGAAACGCTGCTTGAGTGTGTCCGGGAGCTACGTCGTCCACCCACACGGTGCGTTCCCAAACTGGAGTTTGGGAACGAGGATCCGAACAACGATCCGGCTTTCGCTCGGGCGAATGATATGCCACGCGTTGTGATCCCGGCCTGGTTCCCACTTCTTCGAGCCAGCCGTTGATTTGTTCGAGAACGGCCGGGTCGTCCGTCTCTTCCCACGAGGCGGGACGTCCCGCGTTCCCCCAGCGCAGCCACTGCACGAGCGACTCCAATTCTTCCGGAGTGCCGGCAAACGGGGGCATGAACGGCTTCGTCCGCTGCAGCATGGCGATGTTCATCCGCATCTGTTCGACGGACCAGGTCCCGGTCAGTTGCTTGAGTCCGTTACTGCCCTCCGGGGTATGGCAGATGCCGCACAGCCGCCGAAACACGAGTGCTCCGCGAACCAACTGCGGATTGGGATACCCGTCAGCGCGCTTCAGCGGATAAGGATCGTCTGCCAGGCAGCCGACGTCTCGCAGCCGCGCGACTTCGTCTTCGGTGATCGAGGTCGAGTACAGATAGTCGCGGATCGTATACGGCTTGCGCGCCCCTTCACGAACGAACTCTCCGCCCGCAGTCGCCAGGAAGGCGAGACTGGTCAGCAGTGTTGCGCTCGCTGCGTTGACGAACAATCGCTTCCGGAGCAGTCCGAAAAAAGCGTACGCTCCGATCATCGCCGAACAGGCGACTCCCAAGGTGAAGAACAGCATCATCGGCGCGCTGCCTCCCAGAATCCAGGAACGGCTGTCTTCGGGGATCGCCAGGAAAAACCAGATGCCCAAAACTGGCATCAGCAGCATCGGCAGCAGGAAGTACGCGGCCCGATGCACGAGGTCTTCCCGGTTCCCGCGCGACAAATCGGGCATGATATTGATCACAATACACGCGGCGAGAGATGCAATCGTCATTGATGTGATCGTGCGAAACAGCAGTGATGGAAAGAAGCTCGGATTAAAAAAGCCGTCCCAGATGTTGTGCGTCTGTTGAAAGTCCCCCGGCGTGAGTTGCCACGAGAGGATGCCGTTGATCCAGAACAGGCTGAACCACGACGCCGTCGCATAGAGCAGCAGCAGCCGAAAGCGGGCGCGGTCGTCCAACATCGTCCCGTAGCGATAGAAACAGTACCCGGCGACCACCTCCAGGCAAAAGAAGGTCCATTCCGTCGCCCACAGCCAATGGAATTCGTCGACCATGACGCCGATGGTCCGCGGAGAGACCTGAATGGTCGTCAGCCACATGCCGACACCAGTGACCGCGCCGAGCACAAAACTGACGAGCACCAGAAACTTGAAGTAGCCGTCGGTAAACGCGCGTGCCAACTCGCTTCGCCCGGTCTGGGCGAGCCACTGGAAGTAGCACAGCAGCATCCCGCTTCCGATCGCAAACTGGGCGAGGAACACATGCACAATCGCGACGCCCCCGATGACGAGCCCGGGCATCAGCGGTCCGTAGTCGTTGATCGGGTAAACGGCCATGAGGCAACCACGACGGAAGACGAAGCAGGACCAGGACGACGGTTTGTCCGAGCCTTACGGCTCAGGACGGCCACACCTTGTACGAACCCCGTCCCTCGGTCAAGGGGCAAGGTGTCGCTGCTTCCGGTGAGTGCCGCTGAGTCGCTGCGTTGCATTGTGTGCGGGCGGCTTCTAGCCTCTACCGCACAACGCGCCCACGGGTGCCGTCCCCGCCCCGTTTGATCTTTCCCCAAGGAACAAGAATGTCCGGACCGCATTCGCCCGCCTATCTGGAACTGGTCGAACACCTCCAACAAACCGCACTGCTCGGATCGTGCGCCCATCTGCTCGGTTGGGACGAGCAAACCTATCTGCCGCCCAAAGGAGGCGAATTGCGGGCGAATCAGATGGCCCTGCTCTCCGGCATGGTCCACGAACGCGCGACCGCGCCTCGTATGGGCGAGTTGTTGTCGCAACTGGAAGAAGAAACGGCCGGGGCGGGCGGGGAGACTCCGGAAGCGGCCAATCTCCGTGAGGCCCGCCGGTCCTATGATCGCGCGGTCTGCATGCCCAAGCGGCTCGTCGAAGAACTCTCGCGCGTCACCATCCTCTCGCAACAGGCGTGGGTCGAAGCCCGCCAACAGAAAGATTTCTCGAAGTTCCTGCCTTGGCTGGAAAAGGTCGTCACCTTGAAGCGGGAAGAAGCGACCGCTGTCGGAAAAGACGGTGCCCCTCTCTACGACGCCTTGCTCGACGATTACGAACCGGGCATGACGACCGACATGGTTCACGCGGTCTTTACCCCTCTGCGAGAGGAACTGGTGGCCCTCGTTCAGCAAATCGCCGGCTCAGAACGCTCCCCGGATCGCTCGCTCATCACCCGCGAGTACCCGATCGAAGCCCAGCGGCGCTTCGGTCCCCGGGCGGCCGAGGCGATCGGCTTCGACTTCTCCGCGGGCCGCTTGGACGAGGCGGCTCACCCCTTTTGCTCCGGGATCGGTCCGGGCGACTGCCGTCTTACGACCCGCTACGACGCCCACTTCTTCCCGCAGGCCTTGTTCGGCACCCTCCACGAAGCGGGGCATGGGCTGTACGAACAGGGGCTTCAACGTGATGCGTTCGGCACGCCGATGGGGCACTCCGTTTCATTGGGCATCCACGAATCGCAATCGCGGATGTGGGAGAACTTTGTCGGTCGCAGCCGCGCGTTCTGGGAGTGCTTCTTCGAGCCGGCCTGCGAGACGTTTCCGGAGCCGCTCGCCGGCGTCACACTCGATGACTTCTACCGGTCGGTCAACATCGTCGAGCCGTCATTTATCCGGGTGGAGGCAGACGAAGTCACCTACAACCTGCACATCATGCTGCGATTCGAGCTGGAGCAGCCCCTGATTAGCGGCGACCTTCGCGCGGCTGACGTCCCGGCGGTCTGGAACGAGACGTTCAAAAAGTACATTGGGCTGACGCCGCCCGACGACGCGCTCGGTTGTATGCAGGATGTCCACTGGAGCGGGGGATTGATCGGCTATTTCCCGACCTACGCCCTCGGCAACATGTACGCGGCTCAGTTCTACAATGCCGCCGAGGCCGAGTTGGGCAATCTCCACGAACAGTTTGCGCACGGAGAATTCGCCCCGCTTCGAGACTGGCTGCGGACCAACATTCACGAGCGCGGCCAATTGTACCGGGCCGACCGGCTGCTCAAAGCCGTCACCGGGCAATCGTTGTCCCACGAACCGCTCGTGGCCCACCTCCGCCAGAAATTTGGAGCGATCTACGACCTTTAGTGTGGGCTTCCCCCACCAACCGCCGCGCCATGATTCTAGGTCGTGTTGGCATTCAATTCGTCTGATTTCAAAGGGAATTCCGGGTAGCACCGGTTGTCCCAACCGGTGCCGCGCAGCGGCAGGAAGCCTGTGCTTGACCGGACGATTTCCCCAGAGGCTTCTTGTCGCGTTGCGACACGGGTTGGGACAACCGTGCTACCCGGTTCGTATGTCAACACGCCCTAATGGGGGGTAGAGTCGAGATGTGGCGCGGTGGCATCGTTGGATGCTCCGTTTCCACATCCCGCTCGTCGAACCGGACGTGCGGATTTCCCGCATCCGGCTCTCGTTCGGAGTCAATCATGTGTTCGCCCACGGGAGGTTGCGGGTTCGCGGTGCGAGTTGAGTCAGGCCCAACTCGTCGTGAAGGCGTTTGTCGGGATAGCGTGCTGCCACCCGACCCTTCACTTGGTGCTTCGCTCGCAACCACTGGCGGAGCCGGTGCCGCGCGTGTTCGTCCACGGCACGGTAGGCCGTGCTGACTGGCCCCAGACAGAAGTAGTTCGCCCATCCCTGCAGTTTGCGATTGATGAGCGAAACTCGTTCCGAAGCGTCCTTCAGCAACCAGCGGCGGCTGGTACATACACTGATCTCGCGACACAGCGATTGCACCTTCCTCTTCGACGGGCGTGTGCCGATGTAGGCACGGCCCGTTTTCCGAGAATAACACCGGCCGATGGTGTAACCCAGGAAGTCAAACGACTCGTCTGGAACACGGCACTGCCGCGTTTTGGTCTCGTTCACCGTCAATTTCAGCGTCGACATGATCTGACGCATGGCGGTCATGGCCTCCGTGGACGTGCCGCGACAGCAGATCACGAAGTCATCCGCGTAGTTGACGATGTGAGCATCCCAACGCTGCTCGTGTCCCTGAACCTTCCAGCCGAGAATGAACCGACGCATATAAATGTTGCTCAACAACGGCGAGATCGGAGAGCCTTGTGGCGTTCCTCGTTTCTCATCCTTGTTGCGGGTGGTTCGAGTCCGATGGCCGCGTTCGTCGATCTCTTCAACCGGGGCCACAAGCCACATCTTCAAGAGATGCAGCAGGTGTTTGTCGCTCACGCGACGGGCCACCGATTTCATGAGTTCGGCGTGCGGGATCGTGTCGAAATATCCGCTCAGGTCCGCATCCACAACATCCGTATGCCCCGAGTTTAACAACGCATGCACACGGCGAACCGCGTCCAGTGCGCTCTTCCCCCGTCGGTACGCGAACTGTTCCGGCTGCAGGTCGACCTCGAAAATCGGTTCGAGCACGAGCACGGCTGCCGTCTGCACCACGCGGTCCCGAATCGTCGGGATGCCCAGCGGTCGCTGTCCTCCGTTGGTTTTCGGAATCCAGACCCGCCGGACCGGCTGAGGTTCATACGTCTTACTCCTGAGTTCTTCCGCCAGTTCGTCCAGCCATCGATCCGTGCCGTACTGATGGATGTCGTCGAACGTCTGCCCGTCCACTCCCGGCTTGCCACGATTCGCGTAGCAAAGCGCGTAAGCGAACTGCAGCACATCACGACGATAAACCTTGTCATACAGCAGATAGAACCGAAAGTCGGGCGATCCCTTCGCTTTGACATGCAGCGCCGTCCGCAGCTTCTCAACACCTTTGGGAGTTTCCAGGGTCATGCCAATCTCCCCGCTGTCCGCCCTTTCGACGCTTCCTCTGAACCAGGGTTCCTTCGCTCGACCGACGTTACTCGGCGTCGTCACTACTACGAACCCATCCGCCACCCCGTGCGGCCCGGCCTGTCCGTCGCCGGATGCCGGTTGCCAGTCACGCCCTCGCACCGCCGGGGCTTCCCGTGTTGCTTTGAGTCTCCTACGCTGGCATGCTGCCGCCACTACCCCGGAGGAATCGCAAGAGTCAAATCGCTCAGTCCTCCCCCGACAAGGTCAGGAGGCACACCCCCCTGCGACTGCGGCCTTCCCCGTCTCTGCATCGGGTCGGCTTCCCCATTGGTCTTTTCGAGGCTTGCTCGACGTTCACTGCACGTTACGGCCTGCCAGCTCGCTGACTCCCCCTGGGAGCCTTTTCTTGAAGTGCTTCAGTCCAATTCGTTACCTCCTTGAACCGCCCCAAGGACTACCGGATGGAGCGACCAGTTTCCGGGTGGGACT
>JAJDEI010000251.1 GCA_029259845.1 Planctomycetaceae bacterium
ATGCGAATCGTTCGATGACTGGTACGACTCCCTGCTCAGAGCGATCGCCACCCACGCCGTCGCCAATCGCCCCGACCGCGTTGAACCACGCCGGCGAAAGCGCCGGCCCAAACCATACAAACTCCTCCAGCAACCACGACCGAACTACAAACGAAAAGCCGCGTAACGACTTACAATGAATTAAGTGCCATTCGTGCCTGACCCTTTGACGGTCACCCGGGAAACTCCCTGACATGCTCCGCTGGCGGCTTCTGGTCTCGACAGTGCTGATCCCCGCGATCGTCGGGTTGTTTGTGTGGGATGCCCGGTTGGGGCCGGCGGCCCCGGTGCTGTTCGTCATCTGTCTGCTGGCGGGACTGCGGTGTACGTGGGAGTTGGTCACGTTGCTCCGGCAGGACGGGGTGGAGGTCCGCTTTGGACCGGTGGCTAGCTGTGTGGGACTGCTGTTGCTGGCGACGTGGGGTCCCCACTGGCTGGAGCCGGTCAACCTCCGGCTCGCACTCGCCGTTCCGACGTTGGCACAAATGTTTGCGGGGTGCGTGTTGTTGCTGATGGTGTGGCAGGCGTTTCGCTTTCGTGAGCCGGGGGGACATCTGCGATTGCTCGGCGCGGAACTGCTCGCGGTGACGTATGCCGGTCTCCTGCTGAGCCTGACGGCCCAACTTCGCTGGCTTGGCCCGAATGGAAATGGGTATTGGGCGCTGGGTTCGGTCATCGCAGCGACGAAAATGGGGGACATCGGCGCGTACACGCTGGGGCGGATGTTCGGCCGTCGCAAGATGGCACCCCATCTCTCACCCGGAAAAACGTGGATGGGAGCCGGCGGTGCGGTGCTCGGCGGAGTGCTGGGGGCCGTGCTGTGGCTCCGTCTGGCGTCGCCGTTGTTTGGGCAGGACTGGGCGGCGCACTGGTGGATCGGTGCGGCTGCCTACGGGGCGGCGATGGGTGTGACGGGCCTTTTCGGCGATCTGTGTGAGTCACTCATCAAGCGGGACGTCGGCGTCAAGGACTCAGCCGCCCTGCTGCCGGGCTTCGGCGGGCTGCTCGACCTGCTCGACAGTATCCTGTTCGCCGGACCGGTGGCGGTCGTCGTCTGGCGGATCGTGCTCGGTTCGTAACACGTCCGCTGAGTGGCGGCGTCCGACCGATGCGAAGTATCGGCTTGGGAGTGGGAACTCAGGCTCCCCGGACGTTGGACGTTCCGCGCAGAAGTGCTCCCCGGTGAGACGTCCGCCCAAGGCAAACGTTTTGTTGAAGTTGGGGCGCATCACCGACGTCGGCCGTCGCCGTTGGCTCCGGGCTAACGCCATCTCATGAGGCCTGTTAACCCGGAGGCAACGCCGATGGCGAACCGCCGACAATCCCCCTCCCCGATACGACGTGTCCGTTAATGGGAAGCGGACCGTCAACCGGCGTCGGCATCTCCGGCGGCCGCTGGGACGGCAAGGGCCTCTTTCTCGCCGACGCGTCGGAGGCGAACGGCCAGCTTGCGGCACTGCGACCTCCAGTGCCTCCAGACGGGATCGGTCCGGTGTTGCTTGTCGGTGAGGCCCCGCTCGCTCAGTTTGTCCGCTTGTTGATCGCGACGTTGCTGCGCGGCGGAGAGTTGTCTTTCCAGGGCGGCTCGGCTCATGCCCATGACGGCACCATGATCTTTCACAAAGAAGACTCGGATTTTCAGACGCCTCCGAGTTCTCGTGCCTTGTCAGGCTTCGTTTCAGGGATCGTCAGGACACAAGCCGCCCTCCGTTGTCGGGCTCTCGGGCCGTGACTCATCCCTCAAACCACGACTGACAGAGCACTCGTCTCGGAATGACAGGTCCGGATTCTTGCATCTCCGGGACAATTATTCAATATGGTTGGGTACCTGCCGTTTTCGTGGCGTGCAGGACTCTGTTTTTCACGTTGATGGAAAGGATGCGCGCTATGAGTGCTGATGCCCGATTGGCCGATCTGGGAGTCGAGATGCCGCCCGCCCCCAAACCGGGCGGAAACTATCGCCCGGTGATCGTTGTGGGCGACATGGCCTATGTTTCCGGCCACGGGCCGCTCAAACCGGACAAAACGATGGTCACCGGACGGGTCGGTGCGGATCTGACTGAGGAGCAGGGGTACGATGCGGCCCGCCTCGTCGGATTGGGCGTGCTCGCCACGTTGCAGAACCATTTCGGCACGCTGGACCGCATCGTTCGCACGGTCAAGGTGCTGGGCATGGTGAACGCGGCTCCCGATTTCCTGAACCATCCGGCAGTCATCAACGGCTTCAGCGACCTGCTGGCGGAGGTCTTCGGCGAGGACGGCGTCGGTGCCCGCAGCGCCGTCGGCATGGGCTCGCTGCCGGGAAACATCGCCGTCGAAGTGGAAGCAATCTTCCAGATCACGACGGACGAGTGAACCTCAGTTCAACCTCGTCACCTCGTTCCCAAACTCAGTCGTTCCCGGTTTGGCTGTCAAATATCGTGTGACACAAGCGTTTTACGCCGAAGGCGTTTCACATCACCGACCAGGGTCGCGAACGAAGTGAGCGCACCCTGGGCGGACCGACAACCCAATTCACAACCTGGAAACGGGTGAACAATCGTCGATTCGCCGGGAAACAGCGAGCGTTCGTGTTGTGGAACCCTGACAGGGTTCGAGCGGCTGTCGTCCCCCGATTCCCAGGGTGGCGCGGCTGCGCCGCGGGCCCTGGGCTGCGTTCGGTAACGCCTTCGGCGTATTCCCGTGACAGAAACTCGTCGTCATTGTCTGAACTGGGAATGACTGAAACTCTGTTTGGGAACCCACTTTCGCGAAACTCCGTTTCGCACATCGCAAAGCAGAGCGTTGCGGGACACGGGGTTCCCAAGCCGGAGTTTGGGAACCAGGGGGATTGGCCGAAGCGTTCCGAGAATGGATATCACTCAGAGGCCAATTCCAGCGGACACCACAGGCTGGGGTCGGCGTCGAAGGGAAACTCTTCGCTGATGCTCAGGCATTGCCGGCCGAGTTGGGAGTCGTTGAGCAGGTAGGAGAAGCCGAGGCGGGGCTGGCTCTCCGGGTCGTAGCCGTGCAGGGCGTCGGCGGGGAGCCACGCTTCCAGGCGGTAACCCCGGTCGCTGATCTCCGATTGAATCGGCAGCAGCTCCGAGTCGTAGGGCGGCGGATCTTCGTTGGCCCGCGCCACCGGCCACAGCGTGGCGACCGGTTGCAGGCCGTCCTCACTCCCGCCCACCGGGACGAGTGCGAACTGATGGCAGAAGCGGCCCGCGCGATGCACCGTCTGCGTGCACCGGGTATCGATCCACAGCCGCAATCCGTCCGATTGTCCCAGTTTCTCGGGGTCACTGAGAGGCGGACCGCTTTTGCCGGAAACAGACACGCTCACTCCCAGACCCCGGCCGTTCCAGGCGATGCGGACCTCGCCGAAGTCCGAGCGCTGGGCCAACCCGGCCAGACTGGGGAGCGCACACTCGACCGGAAGGTTGAGGAGCCGCTTTCCCCGCCGCGGCAAGCCGTCCATTTGCTTCGCAGAGAACGTGTAGCGAAACAAGAATTCGGGAGGAAGCAGCGCGCTCATGGGGTGTTTTCGTCGTCGGCTGCTTTTTCCCTGGCCGCCTCGATCAGCTTGACGATCTTGCTCGTGCGATTCTCCACGTCCAACTCGTCCTTATTGCGCACATAGTTGAACTGTTCTTCGCTGACCGGACCATCCAGGACGATATCCGAGAACTCCAGGGAGAGCAGCAGCCGGTAGGGAAGTCTCTCTTCGGCCGGTGCTTTCTTGAGGTACAGGATGCGGGTGGGAAACAGAGTTTGCTGGTCGAAGTAAATCCGCACGCGGTCCGGAACGTAGGCGGGCAGAAGTTTGCCGTCAGCCCCTCCCAGGCGGGCGAGAAAATCGTCGTTCCAGTGCCCCTGGATAACGGAATACGGCTGGCCGTCATGCTCGGCTTCTTTGATGGCGTCGAACGTCATCGACCGCTCCAGGGAGGCGAGCAGCGCCGGCAGCCCACCGACCCCCATTCCGGCAATCAGATTGGTCTCGGGAATGATCCCGCTCTCGTCGTTGGCCTTGAGCACTTCGTCGATGACCGTTCGCGAAACTTTGACTGTCGGCTCTTCGCTGTCGGCCGCTCGGATTTCCTGCACGGTCCAGAGGAGTTGGCCGTCGCAGACTTCGAGCAGCGTGCCGGTCGTCTTGCCGACTTCGATCTCATAACTGAGCCGCAACTTCGGAAACAGGCCCGCCTGGTAGGTTCCCGACGCCTGAAATGTCGAGCCGGCGATCGCCACCTTCTCCCGCAGATTGGCACTCACCGATCGCCGCGTGAACAGGCCGTCTCGGGATTTCTGCAGCAGTTCCACCGCCCGTGCGGACTCCGACGGCGTCGAGGCGGGCTTCGCACCGTCTGCCGGCTTGTCGGCGTTCGGCTCGTCCGTCGCCTCGTCGGCTGTCGGCTTATCCGCCGTGACCTGCTCCGGCGAGGTCTCGTTGGGCGCGGAGTTGTCGGGCGTGCCCGCTTCGGTTTTGGACTCTTCGGGAGCCGTTTCACCGGGCGCAGTCGGCTTGGCGGTCTCCGGATTGGCTGTTTCGACCGAAAACGCCCCCGCTGGAGTCCACAGGTAAGCAGCCGCAAGGACTGCCGCGAGAGTCGCTGTCAATATGGGCAATCTTTTCATTTTGGTCCGAAAATGATGGATTTATCAAAGAAACCGGCTCCCTCGACCCGAAAACAGAACTAACTGCCGTTCTGTTTCGCTGTGGATTTGCCGTGGAACCGTCGGCGGTAACGGAGATGCCGGATCAGGGAATCGCAAGTCGCGGCCACGATTGGCATTCTACCGTCGAAGCGGCCGCCGGGTCGACCGCAACCGAAAACCTTTTGCCGCCTTTCGCCGGAGGATGCACGTCATCCTCGCATGGCCGAGGGAGGCCGACAGGCACGCTTCGGTTCGGGTGAAGCCCGTGACGTCGCACAAAACAGGCCACTCAAGCCACACGTATCCATCACAACTTCGGAGTCAGACGACGTTGCTCTCATCATTCGCGAAGCGCCGGACAGTGAGGACGACGACCAGAAATGCCCGGCTGGGCACCAGGAACCGAAAAGGGATTGCAATGAAACTCTATTTTCTGGCACTTGGAACGCTGTTGGTCGTCTGCGTCGGCTGTGCGCACGACGGACAGCAGGTCTTCCACAAAAACGAATACCATGCCCCCCCGGCAGCCATGCTCGCCGGACCGGGTCCCATGGTCGCCGGTCCCGGACCGGGGGTGATGGGGATGGGCCGCGGCGGACGTGTCTACGGGGCCGCCCCGGCGTACCCCGCCCAATCAACTCAGGTCCGTTTCCTCGGTCCTGACGGGATGTACGTCGGTTGGAAAATTGGCGACGGCTTCGCTGAGAATCAGCTCGTCGCTCCGGGCCGGTACAACTTCCCGCAAGGGTCCATGTACCGCCTCAAAGTCGCCGGGATCCCCGGCCGCGACGCTCTCGTGCTGTATCCCACGCTGGCCGTCTATCCGTCGCATCCGACGACCGAAGCCTACCTCGCTCACAACAGCATTCCGCTGCGGATCACCGACGAGGACCTCGATCAGATCGAGACCAACAACTTCGTGACCAAAGTCATCTACCTGCCCGATCCCAAGTTTCAGGACCTGGCGATCGCCGGTGTTGAGGAACTGGTCTCCACCCGTCTCGATCCGAGTCTCGATCCCGTCCACGAAGCGGACCGGCGCGGCACCATTATGGCTGTCCTGCGGGTCGGAAACATGGACCTCGAAATGTCCGCACCGGCCGTCCTGGGTGCCAGCGGCGTCGAGCAAGCGGGAAATGTCGTGTCGGTCAACGGCGACCTCGGTGAGCACGCCCCGCCCGTGGCGATCGGCGGCATCGACGCCAAGGGATCCGGAATGCCCGGCAGCCCGCTCGTCAGCGGACCGTTGCCTCCCGGACATCCGGCCAGCATGATGCCGTGGGGACAACC
The DNA here is from genome assembly GCA_029259845.1 of Planctomycetaceae bacterium. Taxonomy (GTDB): domain Bacteria; phylum Planctomycetota; class Planctomycetia; order Planctomycetales; family Planctomycetaceae; genus JAHBXU01. The sequence continues at coordinate 5,971 of JAJDEI010000251.1, forward strand.
CCGCAGTTCAACGCCGATCGGCCTTGTCGGCCCTCCGCACCTTCCGTACGGGCGTCCGGCCAGTCTCAAGTCTCACACGGTTCGCAACCTGTCTGACGTGGACCTTCCCAAGCCGGTCGACCACATGCTGATCGACGTGCGGCACGAGCCGGGCATCAGCCTGCCCGCTCCGGTCAAGCACATCGAGTACCTCGAACAGCATCCGGTGTACGGGCCGAACGAAATCTCCTACCCGCCCGCCGGGTACTGAGCGGCCTCAGTTTTCGGTTCCTGACAGGCCCGGCCTCCCGCTATCCGCGAGAGGCCGGTGTCTGATATCCGGAGGAAAAAGAAACGGGCATCCAACGACTGACGGCGCGGTTGCCGCATCTTCGCTCTCTGCTCTCTGCTCTTCGCTTTCCCACCAGTCCCCCCTTCTCTGTCGATCATTCGAGCACCATGCGACTTTCGACCGCCTCATGCATCGCAGCGGGATTGATCGCGCTGATCACAGCCGCTTCCGGGACGACGGCAGTCGCACAGACCGCCGGCAATAACCGCTACTTTCCCCTCGACCATCGGATTCCGGGCCGCGCGATCCAGTGGGACCGGGCCATCCGTCCCCATCGCCCAAGTTACATGCAACCGGTTCGCATTGAACTGCCCAGCGTCGGACTGGTGGTCTTTTTCGACGGCTCGGCAAACCGCAACATTCTCACACAGGCTCCTTCGCAGGTCGGCATGTTGGTGGGGCGAACGTACCGCTTTCAGATCAGCGGGATGCCCGAATACCCGGGGGCGAACCTCTACCCGACGATCGAGTTGCTGGACCGCCTGCATCCGCCGAATGGGCGCGAGCAGGACTTCCCGATCCCGATTCAATTCACCGCCGAAGAGATCGAGACCGCGCTCAACGATCGTCTGGTCACCAAGGTGATTTACCTCGAGCAACCGCAGTGGGCCGCGCCCCTGGAGCCCGGACATCCGATCAACGTCGACGATCTGCCTCCCACGGCCAACCTGATGCAGGCGGCCGACCGCCGCGGCCGGGCAATGGCGATCGTGCGGATCGGCGGACGGGTTCCCACCACGCGCGGCGGCGGGAATTCACAGTTCTACGGCGACCTGGCCCCCGTCATCACACGAACGTTCGACCGCAACTCTCCAACAGCCATCACCCCAGCCGTCACGGCGTCTTCCCGATCGACACAAGCGACGCGCCGGCCCGGACAGCAATTCGGCCAAAAGCTCGGGCCGAAGAGGTCGCCGGCAATGGTCTCCATCAGCGATTAGCACCGTGCCCGAGGTTCACTCTATGTCTTCCCGTCGCCTTCGCCAATTTCGGCAGAACGTGATCGCCGTCGCAGCCGTCGGGCTGATGCTCGCTGCCAGTTCGTGCGCAGCACCCAAGCGATACAGCCAAGCCCCCGCGCAGTCCTGCCATCGGGTTGTCAGCGACGATGCCGCGGTTGCCGCCACACGGCGAGCGCCCGCCGCGCGACGGAGTCCCGTTCCGCTCGCTCCGCCGAAGCCGCACTTCCTGCAAGTCGTCCACACGGAAGAATCATCCACGCCAGCGGTTGATACCGCCTCTGCCGCGCAATCCTCTGCCACGCCGTCCCTGGCCGAGCAACTCTTCGGCGAACCATCCGACGCAGCAACGGCGGAACCAGCACAAATCGCGACTGCGATCGCCCCTGTGACCGAATCGGTCAGCGCCGCTGCCGCCGCACTCTCAACGACAGACGTGGCAATGACAGACGTGCCGACAGTTGACGTACCGACGACGGACGCGCCGACGACGAACGCGCTCACGCCTCCGGACACGACCGCAGCCGCGGGAACCGCCTCCCTGGCAGACACGTCCGCCGACTCCGGACCAGCCTCGTGGATCGAGCAAAGCTCCCCGCACGAGACCGTCGTCACCGTTGCCCCGGAGACATCAGGCACCGACGCTGCGGCCCCCGATGCGTGGTACTCACAGACGAGCAAGGCCTCTCGTCCCGCATTGCTTCCCAAAGTTCTGCCCGCGGCGCACGGCTCCTGCCGGCACTGCCCGCCGGGTCACACGACCGGAACGTTTTCACAAGCCGAGCCCCGGATCGCGCTGCCTTCGACGGCCGCCTGTCCGCAGATTTGCCCGCTTCCCTGGACCGAGCCGGGAGACGTGGCGGTGGCTGTCTACGAGCCGGAGATCTATCCGGAAGAATATATCTGCGACGGCGGGGACCGGGACGACCCGGTGCATCACAGTCCGCTCGGTCGCCGCGGCCTCGACACCGAAGACACCGTCGCCGAGTTCACCGACGACACCGGCCGCCGCCACATCCGCCCCAGCACGCGAACGTGCATCTACGCCCCGCAGTTCGCGGCCGTCCGGTCCGCGAGCCTGCCGGAGATTGGCGTCGCCGTCGACCGGCTCGCCGGCACGCACGATCGCCGCGGCACGGTTGGATTCCTCTCCGATCAGGCCACCGGGGTTGAGCAACATAACGACCAGCCGATCGGCCTCGATCTGCGGACGCGTGCGAGTGGGCTCGACCGCGACCTGGCCGACAGCGCTGTCGCGAAGGTCGTCGCCCCGGCCCGTCACATTAAGCTGAACAACGTCTTCGAGAGCGAACTGTTCCTGGCCCCCGGAGGCTTGGACCGCTCCCAGGAGGCGTACCTCGCCCACATCGTGCAGGCCGCCGCCGCATGGACCCGAAATCTCAACCCGGTCATCGTCGCCACGGATTCCGCCGGCGAAGAGGTCGTCGCCAAGTTTTCCGCCGAAGAGTACGTCGGCGTCGAGGACCGCAGCCGCAAGGGTGACCTGAAGATCATCAAGGTCGTGGACGAGCCGAGCGCCGTCCCCGGCGACGTCGTGACCTTCACCATCCACTACGAAAACGTGGGGGATCGGAACCTCTACAACATCCAGATTCTCGACAATCTCACGCCGCGGCTCGAACTGCTCCCGGACTCGATGGAATCGGATCGCGAGGGCCAATTCAGCATCGAAGACAACAGCGAGGGCAGCGTCGTGCTGACCTTCACGTTGGCCGATCCGCTGCCGGGGACCACGACCGGCACGCTCACCTTCCAATGCCGCGTGCGGTAGTGCTTTGTCAGCCTTTGGCCTGGGGGTTGGAGTTCAAGCTTTAGCGTGCTTGGGCAGCCTGGCAGCCCGTTGAAAAAGTCGCCCGAAGCGTCAACGCGGCTGTCCGAGTCGATGATTCCTCGCAATCAAGGCGCTCGCTCACGCTTCGGGTTACGATGTCACCAGTTCTACCACGGGCAGCCTGAAGGCTGAACTCCAACCCTACGTTTTGGGTTTGACAGACAGGCCACTCGTCCGACACCGGAGTCCGTGCGACGCCAAAGGCGCCGGCTTGGGATGTGAGACGCCACGGCGTCCCATGAGTTCTCAGGATACGTTTCCGTTGCCTCAACAGCGCCCCTGCCACTCGATCATGAGCGAGCGCCACCATCAAACGGATGACGCGCCGCCCACATCCCGCAAAATCGGATTGTTGCTTTTTCCCCTGAGACGATATAATACGGGGGAGGAACTCTCCACTGAATCTCCCAGTTTGCTTAACCCATAGGAGCAACTGAACTCATGGTCAACGTGACAGAAAAAGCGGCCGGCGAAATCAAGCGCGTCATCTCCGATCAGAACATGCCCGAGGGGACCGTGCTCCGCATCGGCGTCGCCGGCGGCGGATGCAGCGGCTTCCAGTACAAGCTCGGCTTCGACGAAACGGCCGACACGGCCAAGGACCACGTCCACGAACAGCACGGCCTGCAGGTCGCCGTCGACAAGAAGAGCGACCTGTTCCTCGACGGCACCACCGTCGACTTCTACGACGGCCTCGAAAAGCGCGGCTTCACCTTCGAGAACCCCAACGTCACCAAATCCTGCGGCTGCGGCAGCAGTTTTTCGGTGTGATGTGAGTGGCAAGCGGTCGAGTGGCAAAGTGGTGTCGTCCCTCGTTCCCAAGCTCCGGCTTGGGAACGGCAAAGCAGCGGTCGGTCAGGCTCCCGCCTGACGACAGCCAAGTGAAGACGCCCAAACACTTTGCGCGTCAGGCGGGAGTCTGGCCGACGGAGCTGCGCCACCCTCGAAACCGTTTTTCGTAGTGTTGCCGATCCACTTTTACGTGACGGGGAAAGGAGCACGAAGAGATGCGCATCATGTCTTCACGGCCTCGGTCGCGCGATCGCTGGACAAATGGGTTCACCCTCATCGAACTGCTGGTCGTCATCGCCGTCATCGGAATTCTGGTCGCCTTGCTGTTCCCTGCGGTGCAGCAGGCGCGGGAGGCGGCCCGGCGAACACGGTGCAAAAACAACCTCAAGCAAATCGGCTTAGCGCTGCACAATTACCACGACGTGCACTTGACGTTTCCACCCGGTTACGTCTCGCTGTGGAACTCTGCAGGCGATGACATCGGGCCGGGCTGGGGCTGGGCAACGTTCATTCTTCCACAGCTTGAACAGACCAATCTCTACCACAAGATCAACCTGAATCAGGCCATCGAAGACCCGGCCAACGGCACAGCACGGATCGTTCCAATCAGTGCGTTTATCTGTCCCAGCGACACCGCCCCGCAGACGTGGACGGCCAAGACGTACGACGTTTCAGGTACGACGCTCGCCACTGTCGGCGAGACCGCCGCGGCAAACTACGTGGGCGTGTTCGGCACGACCGAACCCGGGGTGGGCGGCGATGGCGAATTCTTCCGCAACAGCCACGTCCGAATTTCCGACGTCCTGGACGGAACCAGCCAGACGATGGCCGTTGGGGAGCGCGCTTTCCAACTCGGCCCTACGGACTGGGCCGGCGTCATCACGAGCGCTAACCTGTTCCCTGAGCCGGGGACGATCGCTCTGCCCATACTCAACAACGCTTCCGGCATGACGCTTGGCCACACGGGCGACCAGAACTTGCCCAATGCGCATTTCAGCCTCCAGAACCAGTTTTCGAGCCGGCATCCCGGGGGAGCGCACTTTTTGTTCTCCGATGGACACGTTTCGTATCTATCGGAATCAATGGACTATGGCGTTTACAAGGCACTGTCCACCCGTGCGGGCGGCGAGGCGGTAAGAGGTGACTTCTAATGCGTTCGATCCTGATGACGTTGGTGCTTTGTCTCATTAGCGGCTGCGGCGAGAGGGCACCGAGCACTGCCAATCTGCCGCTCGAGCAAGTCCCTGAACCCGTCATGAAGGTCGCCAGGGAGAAACTGCCACACGTGACCTTCGAGCAAGCATGGACGACCCCGAGTGGCAACTATGAAGTTCGCGGCAAGGACAAGGATGGCAAGGTGCGAGACATCCAGGTGACACCGTCCGGCGAGTTAGTCGAGGTCGATTGAAACCTCTTTTTTGACGGGCATCACGACGCTGGGTGGCCCGGCAGGTCAGCCAGATCGCGGAGCGACAGGATACGATCCACTTAGCGTCCGAGTGTCGCGGGTGGCCCTGATTGCTTTGTCAACCTGGGTGCCAACGGCACAAGAGGTCTCAACGAACTCTCCGAATCATGATCGTGCCGAAGCGGAATGCCTGATTTTCGAGACGTCGATCCGTTCGAGCTGCGGGTTCCGGCATCGCGGCGGCAGGGAGCGGACCCAGGGAAGCTCACCCGCCAGATTTCCCTGTTTGGCCGCTCGGCAGTTGGGATGCCGCCTCTCTGGGTGTATGAGGGAACGGATGGTGTGCTGATCGTGTATAATGGAGTCACTCGGGCGACCCGCATCGCCAAACTCGCACCGGGAACTTTGATTCAAGTCGAGGTCATCGGACAACTTCCCAAAGCGTTCGCCAATGAGCCCAAAATCGGAGACGTGTTGCCATGAGTAACATCCAGGAGGAAGCCGTCGCCGCGCTCGCCGAAGTTTGGAGCCTCTCCCCGGATGTCCGGCTTGGTCAACTCATGGCGCATCTCGGTTTCTTGGGCGAAATCCATGTCGGCAAGAGTCTGGGTGACATCGAGAACGACGAACTGATCGCTGTCCTCTACCGTCACCGGACGGAACTCAAGGCCCGCCTGGCTGGCTCAGCGGATGAAGTGGATGAGCCTGTCGCGGCCACAACGTCGGTATCCGGGAGTGCAATTCAGCCGGATCACATCCCCGGCTCGCCGTAGCATCTCCGCGTTCCGCTCCGTAAGATGGCCGCATGTCGGCGATCGAGGTCCACAATCTGACGAAGACCTACCGCGTGTACCGCAAGCGGGAGGGTGTGCTGGCTTCGGTGACCGGGTTGTTCAAGCGGGACTACAAGGTTGTCGAAGCGGTCAAGGACGTGAGCTTCTCGCTCGAAGCGGGCGAGATGGTCGCCTTCCTCGGGCCCAACGGGGCCGGCAAAACGACGACGCTCAAGCTGCTCTCCGGCCTGCTGTTCCCCGCCGGCGGCGACGCCCGGGTTCTCGGCCACATCCCCTGGAAGCGCGAGCACGCCTATCGCCGCCGCTTTTCGCTGGTGATGGGGCAGAAGAACCAGTTGTGGTGGGACCTTCCGGCCCAGGAGTCGTTCCGGCTCCACAAGGAGATTTACCGCATCGAGCCGGAGCAGTTCCGGCGGCGGCTCGACGAGCTCGTCGACCTGCTGGAGGTCCGCAAACTGCTCGACCAGCCGGTGCGGGAGCTGTCGCTCGGCGAACGGATGCGGATGGAGCTGATCGCCGCCCTGCTGCACTCGCCCGAAGTGCTGCTGCTCGATGAACCGACCATCGGCCTCGACGTCGTCTCGCAGCGGAAAGTGCAGGAGTTCCTCAAGTTCTATCAGGCCGAGCAGCAGATCACCGTCATCCTCACCAGCCACTACATGAAAGACGTCGAAGCCCTCTGCGAGCGAGCCGTCATCATCAACGAGGGCGAGATTAAACATGACGGCCCCCTGGCCGACATCCTCGACCGTTTCAGCCGCCACAAGGTGGTCTCGCTGCAGTTTGCCGGCAGCGAACTGCCGGCCGACCTCGGCCGTTACGGCACCGTCATCGAGTCCCGCCCGCCCCGCGTGAAACTCGAAGTCGCCCGCCACGAAGTTCCCGAAGTGCTCACTTCGTTGCTCGCGACGTTCAACATCGAAGACGTCAGTGTCAACGAACGCCCGCTCGAAGAAGTCATCGCCGAGATGTTTACGACGCCCTCGCCGGACATCAGCGACCAGCAACCAGCAGCGACAGCAACCTGACAGGAATCATGGATTGGCGTTACCCCGGAGCCAACGGCGACGGCGAACCGCCGCCCCCCCTCGTGAAAAACACGGTCGGCCGGCCCTGACGGACGTCACTCGGCACATTCACGGTAACCGTTCACAGGTTGGGCGAGTTTTTCACGGAATATCCGGGGTCAGGCACCATTTTCGGCGGGAAGCGGTCTCCGACACAAAGGACGTGGTGGCCGAAAATGGTGCCTGACCCCCCACCCTGTCAACGCTTACCATTCACGACCCAACAGAGGGGACATCCATCATGAGTGCGTGGACCGGACAATCGTGGGGAGAGCGGTGCCTTTCGCGCCGCTCGTTGTTGCAGTCAGGACTCGGGGCGGTGATCGCGGGGCGGGTCGTCGCGGCAGCACGGAGCCGCGGACTTCAGGCTCAGGAGCGCGCTGCTGCGACACACGGACGAGTGACGATCACCGACATCGAAGTGCACCCGGTCACCGTCGACTACGAGGATTTCCTCGCCGACGAGTTGAACCACTATTACGGTCCCAGCCGGCGAACGATCTATGTCGCCCGGGCCAGTAATGGGGAAATCGGGTTGGGCGAGGGAAGCCGGGAGACGGATGAGGTACTCGCCCGGTACATCGGCAGCAACCCCTTCGACTGGATTGGCGACGAAACGTCGCTCCCTCTGGGGATGGCCATGTACGATTTGATGGGCAAACTGGCGGGCGTCCCCGTCTACAAACTGTTCGGCCAACGGTATCGGAGTTGGGTCCCGGCGGCCTCCTGGACGGTGTCGACTCATCCGGATCGCATGGCACGGGCGGTCAAGGAGTTCGCCGCGCGGGGCTACACGTGGATGAAGTATCACCTGTCGCCGTTTGAGAATGTGCTCGACCAGATGCGGGCCATGCAGGAGGTTGCGCCGGCGGGGTTCCGCATTCACCACGACCTCACGATGGGCGGCACGGACGACCATGTGTTCGAGCTGCTGGAACAAATCTCCCGCTTTCCGATCGCGGGCTGCTTTGAAGACCCGCTGCCGGAAAAAGACATCGCAGGTTATGCGGAGCTGCGGTCCAAGTGCCGGCTGCCCATTCTCTACCATCATGTGCCGCTCGGCGCCGGCTTTGAGACGCAGCAGCGGCCCGCCGACGGTTACATCCTCGGGCATTACCGCATCGGTGAGGCGGTCCGTCGTGCGGGGCTGTTCGCCGCACTGGAACTGCCATTCTCATTACAGAACGTCGGCGGGACGATCACCCGCGCCTTGACCGTGCACATGCAGGCGGCGTTCAAGACCGCATGGCAGCACTTCAACAGCGACACGGAAACGTGGAAGTCGGACGTCGTCAACGAGCGGCTCGAACCGATCAACGGACGCATCCGCGTTCCCGAAAAGCCCGGCCTGGGAGTGACGCTGGACCGGGAGGAACTCAACCGACTGAAGAATCTCAAGCTCCCTGAACAGCCGCTGTGGATCATCAAGTCGACCTTCGCCGACGGAACACGGATGTACAATCGGGCCGATCCGAAAGATGCACTATTCATGGTTCGTCCGGACCGGCGTCGGCAGGTCACGCTGAGTTACATCTCACCGATTGAAACCGAATACTGGGACGACGACGGCACCGCTGCGTACCGCCGGACGATGGAGCGCATCCAACGGGAAGGCACCGTGTTCGTGAAGCCAAATGACAAAGAGGCTCCTCCGTCGTGAGCACGGTTCGATCGCTGTGGGCAAGTCTCAGCACGTTGGCGTGGCGTGTGCGGGTGTTCGTGGGGCTGTTGATCGGTCTGCGACGGCACGATTTCCGAGCCGCACGAACGTGGGTCAACACGATGTATCCCGGCATGCCGCGACGGACGCGCTGGATGCGTTTCGTGCAGTGGTCACTGGGGCAGATGTGGTGCGAGATTCCGAATTCGCTGCGGAGTTGCTCGTTCGCCACACCGGTCTCACGCACGCCGATCTGGCTTGCCGACGGAAATCCGCTGGAGAATCATCCGTGGGCGGATGACCCGCACGCCGCGCTTCCCGAGCAGGCGCACGTCGTGGTCATCGGCGCCGGGTTTACCGGCGGAGCATTGGCGTATCACTGGGCCCGCCGCACTGCCGGCGGCAGCGAGCAGAACATGGTCGTGCTCGACATGGGAGAGGCCGCCAGCGGCGCGTCGGGCCGCAATGAAGGTCTGGTGGTGATGGGCCGGTATTGTCACATGGTGTACAAGACGGTCCTCGACCACTTTGACACAAGGGGCATGTTTGGGGCCCCTGCAGAGCGTCGGCAACTCGCCCGGCAGTTCGCCATCGTCTACTGTCGCGCGGCCTACCGCAACGGTAACCTTGTGGAAGAAACCGTGCGGAACGAGGGCTTCAACTGCGATTACGCGCGGCAGGGGTGGGTCCAGGCACGCGATGCCGATCAACAGCAGATGCTGGCGGAAGCGGTGCAGATGGCCGTCGAAACAGGCACGAACGACTGGATCAGCATCACACCGGAAGAAGTCGAACGCCGCACCGGCATGCGGGTCACTCACAACGCCGGCTTTTCGGTCGCGGCGGCGTCGTTCCATCCCGCCAAGTGGGTCTGGTCCTTGTTGCGCAAAGCGTTGGAATCCGGCACGGTTTCGTTCTACTCCCGCACACGTGTGTCGCAGGTGGAAGATGCCGGCGAAGAGTATCTGGTCCAGACATCGCGGGGCACGATTCGCGCGCGGCATGTTGTCAATGCCACGGAATCGTATACGCCGCTGCTCCATCCGCAGTTTCACGACCGAATTCTGCCGACACAGACACAAGCCGCCTCCGGAACAGGCGGTCCCGAGGCCCTGCGGCCGCATGTCGGCATCAGCGGCACACGGGGGTTCTTCGGCCGGCATGGCGTCCGGGTGATGGCCGGTTCCGACGCCACGCGGATTCCCGACCGCGAAGCGGGCCGGATCCAACCGTCGCGGTTCATCACCAAGTTTTTGCTGGGCGAAATGAAACGGTACTTCGGCGACTCCCGCTACCAGGTGACCCACGAATGGAGCGGGACCGTCAGCTATACGCCGGATGAATTCCCCATCGTCGGCTCGATCGACGGCAAGCGGCAGCACATTGTCGCCGGGATGGCCGGCTCCGGCACGGCTGTCTCCTTCAACGCGGGTCGCTGCATCGTGAACCGCATTCTCGATCGCACCGACGAACCGGATGACTACCCGCCCGAATACTTCAGCCCCATGCGACTGCTGGATCCGGAGCATCACCAGTGGCCGCAGATCGAACACCCGATCTAAGACGAGCGACGGGTGGCGGGGGCGCGTTTGTGCGTGGAACAACGAAAGCGTTTCCGTCCGGGGGCGGTGAACAATCCTCGGAACAACGACGTCGCCCCCGTGATTGGCGCGGCAAGGCTGCCGGACGCTATCACAGCGCCCCCGCCACTCGTCGATCGGCTCTCGGCGTGCGGTCATTCAATCGTCGCACGACTCCGCTCATGGTCCGCACAGCGGACCCCTACTTGGCTGCTTGCTTGGAGGATCGCCCTCGCTGCTCTGCGAGCTTCTTGTGCACGCGGCGGGTGAGCCGTCGCAGGGACCGCTGGTAGTCGAGCAGTCCGGCTGCGGAGCCGACGCGCGGGATGAGAATTAAGTCGAGGCCTTCAGGAAGATCGTGCTGTTGGAGCCGGTAGGCCTCGCGCAGCAGCCGCTTGATGCGCTGCCGCCTGACGGCGTTGCCATGCTTCTTGGAGACGCTCAGTCCGATGCGGGTCCGACCGTCCGGATTCGCGTCTGCGAAGATCAGGAGGGCGTCGTCGCCGGCCCGGAGTTTGCGCGCGTAAACACGGGCGAAGTCGGCGGCGTGGCGGAGACGTCGTGACTTGGGAAAGGAGTGCTCGCCGGTCACGAGGCCGTCTCCCCGTCGGTGGTTGGGGAATCGGACCGGTCGTCGGGGCGTTGCCCGCCCTGCTCCGGCCCGTCGTTCGCCGGTGGCGGCGATTTGAGGTACCACAATTCGTCCTGTTGGGTCGGTCCGGACTCCGGCAGCCGGGCGGTTCGCCGCAGCTTGGCTCCCCAGATCATCGTCGCGGCGATCATTGCGGCTCCCATCAGTCCCACCCCCGCCAATAGCATCAGCAACACCTGGGCCAGATTCTCCCGACGCTTTTCGTCGGACGGAACTTCGGCGGGATCATCAACCGCGTCCTGGACCGCCGGCATTGCTGGTTCGCTGGCGTCGCGTATCGTGACGCCGCCTTGAGGCGGACTGCTGAAATCCGCCTCGGCCCGCGAGAAAGCAGGCGACAGGGCCCCGGACAAAATCAGGACGGCAGCGAGCGACCGGAGCGGGGCGGGGGCCAATGCGACACGCTGAGAAGAAGCGGGAAGCCGTGCCCCCGCACGTCGGTGCGACGTTTCCCCTTGTCGGACCGGGCCCTCGATCATGTCCACAGGTCCTCCCGCGGCGACTCTGGAAGCACCGTGGCAAGTTCTTCAAGCAGTTCCCGGGCGCGGTCAGACGACTCGCGCGGGACTGTGATTTTGATCACGACCAACTGGTCTCCCGTTTGTTTGGTCTTGGGGTCGGGGAACCCCTTGCCACGCAGCCTGAGCTTTGTTCCGGAGGACGTTCCGGGCGGGATGGTCAGCGTGACCTGATCGCCGGACAATGTGGGGACATCGATTTTCGTGCCGAGAGCCGCTTCGGTAATCGTCAGCGGGACATCCAACAGGACGTTGTTTCCCTTCCGGCGAAAATAGGGATGCGGAGCGACGTCGACGGTGATCAGCAGGTCGCCGGGCGGGCCTCCGGAGAGGCCGGGGTCTCCCTGCTCGGCGAGGCGAATCACGCTGCCGGAGCGGACCCCGGGCGGAATCTTGACGTCGAGTCGCTCGGTCTTTCCGACTCGGTTCAGCGTGATCTCGTGGTGTCCGCCGTGCGCGGCAACGTGAAAGGGCACGACCATGGAAGTCCGGATGTCGCGCCCTTTTTGGGGGCGTGGCTGGGCGCGCCGACCACCGCCAAACCCGCCACCTCCGCCGCCGCCGAAACTTCCTCCCAGGATGTCGCCGAGGTCGACCTGTCCGCCGAACAGGTCGCCGAGGTCGATTGGACCGGTGCCGTACGACCGGCCCCCTTCTCCCGCATGCCGATAGGCCGACCCGAACTGGTCGTACTGTTTGCGTTTGTCCGAATCGCCGAGGACGTCGTACGCTTCGGCCGCCTGTTTGAACCGTTCTGAGGCCGCCTTGTCATCCGGCTTGACGTCCGGGTGGTTTTCGCGGGCCAGCTTCTTGTACGCTTTGCGGATTTCGTCCTGCGACGCACTGCGAGAGACGCCCAGGGTTTTGTAATAGTCGTGCATCGTGCGATGGGAAAAGGCGGTCAATCAAGGCACTCGTCCTGCTGTTCGGAACGTCCTGACGGCGTCCCGCCGACATAATACGCCTCCGGCTCTCAAAAACGTAGTGTCGCCTGGCACAGCAGGGCGAACGTGTTCTTCACGAGGGGGAGATTTCCGGTCGTTCGCCGTCGGCGATGCCTCCGGGCTAACAGCCGATTGAAATTCGACGGGGCGGCTGGGGCGCTGTTGAGGCCACGGAAACGTGTCCTCGGACCGACCACCGGGGCTGTGACGCGGTTCGTTCGCTGCCCACAGCCCCAGAGTTCCGAGTGGCTGGCCAATCATCGATTTCAGCTCGCCCCAGCCACCCCCGTCACCATCGCCGGCCCTCTCCCCAACGGAAGCCTCAAACGGCCCTGTCATCGGGGTTGGGCCGCCACCTCGCTTTCACTTGGTCGACAGTTCCGTAGGATGAGGGATCACCAACCGTCAAGGGCCAGCGTCACTGCCGTTTGTCAACGGGCGGTTAAGATGTGCGCCGGAAAACAAGCCCCATCACGCGACCTCGGTTGACGTCCCGCTCCCCATCCGGACTCTGGTGATCCATGGTAAGCGTTCACAGGGTGCCTGACCCCGGATCTTCCGTGAAAAACTCGCCCAACCTGTGAATGGTTACGATCCATGAACATTGCCGCCTTCCCCCTGCTGGCCCAACCCGCAGCGCCGCAAGGCCTGCAACTGCTGGACTACGCCGTTGTTCTGATCTACCTCGCGGGCATGTTGGCCGCCGGCTGGTACTTTTGGCGTGAGCAGGAAGAGCAGGACGACTATTTCGTCGGCGGACGGCGGCTGCCCTGGATGGCGGTCGGATTGAGCATCGTGGCGACGATGCTGTCGACGGTGACGTACCTGGCCGCGCCCGGCGAAGTCATTCAGCATGGTCTGGCACTTTCCATCGGCTGGCTGGCGATCCCGTTGGCGTTTGTTGTCGTCAATTTCCTGTGGGTCCCGTTCTTCATGCGGCTGGGAGTGACGAGCATCTACGAGTATCTCGAAGATCGTTTCGGACTCGCGGCGAGGATGACGGCAGTCGCATTGTTCGTGCTGATCCTGCGCCTGTTCTGGATGGCGACGATCGTGCTCACCGGATCGCGGGCCGTCTCCCAAATCACCTACGAAAGCATGGTGCGGATTTTCGGCATCTCCTGGTCGGCGAACGAATGGCTGCTGGTGGTGCTGTTCAGCGTCGGCCTGTTCGCGACGCTTTACACCATGCTGGGCGGGATCAAAGCGGTTGTTTGGACGGATGTCGTGCAGTTCGTCGCTCTGTTCGGCGGTGCCCTGCTCACACTGTTTTTTGTTGCGTGGGAGACGGGGACCGGTCCCGTTGACTGGTGGGTGACGGCGACGAGCGGTGAAGCGGCAGGACACGAATTCCCCCCCCTGGCCAGCTGGGACCTGACCACCCGTAATACGATCCTGTTTACGGTGCTGTCGGCACTCGCCTGGTACGTCTGCACGTTCATCGGCGATCAGGTTGCGGTGCAGCGGTATTTGACGACCCCATCAGTGACGGCGGCGGTGAAGGGCAACGTCGTCAACTTCGTCGCGGACTTTTTCGTCTCGGTGGTGCTGGCGTTGTGTGGGATGGCGCTATTGACCTACTACCTCGACCCGGCATTTCAAACTCAACTCGCGGACGGCATCACCGATCCCCGTGACGCCCGGGTCGCCGATCAGGTGTTTCCCCACTTCATCGCCTTTGGGCTGCCTGCCGGCGTGTCAGGGTTGGTTGTGGCCGCTCTGTTTGCCGTGGCCATGTCGAGCCTCGACTCGGGCATCAACTCGGTTGCCACCGTGCTCACGATCGACATTTTCGAGCGGCTGGGCATTGCCAAGGCGTCCCACCGGAAGCTGTGGCTGCCGCGGACGATCACCTTCGTGGTGGGAATCGTTTGCACCGCGCTGGCCTGGGCCATGCTCAGTATTCCCGAACGGTACAACATCATCGGCATCACCGCGCGGACGTTCAATTGTGCGTTGGGCCCGTTGGCGGCCATGTTCGTGGTGGGCATGTTCGTCCGGCGAGCGGGGCAGAAAGCGGTCGTGGCGGCCGCCTGGCTGGGGCTGTCGGTGTCGGTCAGTCTGGCGTGGTGGGTGGAGTTGCGCTGGGCGCTTGGTCTGACCGATTATTCGACGCTGGCCGATGCGACCGCGCATCTCGCTGGACCGAGTCCTTTTCTGATCACTCCCATTTCGTCAACATCAACCGTGCTGATGGCGATCCTTCTGAGCTTTGTTTTCCCCAACCGGAAAACAAAGCAAACCGAACAACTGCTGTGGAGCGCTGTTGTCGCCCGAACGGAGGCGAAACCTTGACACGCGCAATTCAAGCGATCGACGTGCACGCCCACTATGGCGACTACGCTCGCGATGAGACGCCGCCGTTGTTGAATGGCTGGATCAGCGGCAGTGCGGCGACTGTCGCCGAACGCGCGCGGCAAGCCGGCGTGCGGCTGACGGTCGTCTCGCCTTTGTCCGGACTGATGCCGCGAGGACGGGCGGATGCGGTGGCCGCCAATACCGAGGCATCAGCGATGGTCCAGCAAACTCCGGGGCTGCTTCAATGGGTGATCGTTCATCCTCATCAGCCGCAGACGTTTGCGCAGGCGGACGAGCTGCTCAGTTCTCCGCACTGTGTCGGAATCAAGATTCACCCTGAGGAACACCAATACGGGATCCGTGAGCACGGAGACCCGCTGTTTCAACTCGCCGCGCGGCACGACGCCGTCGTTCTCGCTCACAGCGGCGATCCGTACAGTTTGCCGCAAGATTTCACGCCATTCGCAAACGGATACCCCAACGTGCCATTGATCCTCGCTCACCTGGGCAACGGGGGAGGCGCGTCGGGAGATCCCACACTTCAGGTCCGGGCAATTCAAGACAGCAAACACGGGAACATTTTCGTCGACACGTCGAGTGCGCGCTCCCTCCTGCCGGGGCTGGTCGAGTGGGCCGTCGGCGAGATTGGATCGGAGCGAATCCTGTTTGGGACCGATACGCCGCTGTATTCGACGGCCATGCAACGAGCACGGATCGACTCTGCCGGGATCACGGAGGAGCAAAAGGCCGATATCCTTTGCCGAAATGCCGAGCGTTTGCTTGCGATTGAGGAATGATCCTCGTTCCCAAACTCCAGTTGATCCTCGTTCCCAAACTCCGGTTTGGGAACGCACTTCGGCGAAACTCCGTTTCGCGCCCCCCCAAGCAGAGCCGCGTAGGGTGGGCTGTGCCCACCACAACACAGAACGACACCCGTTTCCCGCACAGTGGGCACAGCCCACCCGACTCTCCTCTGTTTCGCGAACCCCGAAGTCGACTTCGACCGTCCGGGTGTTCCCAAGCGGGAGCTTGGGAACAAGGTCACCCCCTCCCCCTGTTGAGGCCGATCGCATGCTGAATCGTGACAACTTCACCGGTCCCTGGGCCGGTCTGCCGGTCGCCTGGACGGACGACGACCGATTCGACGAACCGGTCTATCGAGCCGATGTCGCTCGATGTTGTGAGACGGGCGTTCCGGGCGTTTACACCGGCGGAACGTCCGGCGAGTTCTACGCCATGGAGTTCGACGAGTTTCAAGCCGTCGCCCGCGCTACGGTGGAAGAATGCCGTGCCCGCCAGACGCCGGCCATGATTGGTTGCTCGTCCACCTACACGCTGGGCGCTCAACGCCGCGCCGAATTCGCGGCCCGGATTGGTGCTGACGCGATCCAGGTCGCGATTCCCTTCTGGATGGAGGTTGGTCCCAAACAGATCGAGGCCTTCTTCCGTGACGTGTCCCGCGCATCGGGGGACCTGCCGCTATCGATCTACGAAACCACACGGTGCAAAGTGACGCTTTCGCTCGAACAGCACCGCGGCTTGCACGGACTGCTTCCCAACTACTTGATGGTCAAGGCGAATGGCGGCACGCTCGGAGCAAGCGAGGACGGTTGCCGCGCGTTGTCAGAGTTTGTGAGCGTCTTCGTGGGGGAAAGCCTTTGGGAACAGCTGAGACCCTGCGGCGCGCGCGGCGGGTGCAGTTCCCTGGTCTACTGGAACCCGCGCGTCTGTCTGTCCCTGTGGCGAGCGGTTGAACAGGGCGACTGGGAATCCGTCAGGCAGCAGACCGAACCGGTTTCCCGGCTGTTTGCGTTCCTGCACGATGAGTTCGGCCAGACAGGGTACACCGACACCGCTTTCGATCGGCTGGGCGGGCTGGCCAGCGGGTTCCTGCAAACCAGCCTGCGCAGCCGAGGCCCGTATGTCTCCGTCTCGCCCGCAGACGTCGAGAAGCTCCGCGCGTGGTACGCAGCGGAGTTTCCAGGCATGCTCATCTGACATTAAGGAACCTCCGACGCCGGACAAAAGCACCGATGACGTGGAACAGGAGCCAAAGGCCCCTTGCCATCCAAGGGGCGTTGTCTGAGCAAGGCATCTGGCACCGGGGATCGCTGGGACAGAGTGAGGCCAAGCTTTGGAACCCGTAGCCACGCCCTGATTGAACGCTCCGTGTTCAACGTGATGCGGAGCGGATTCAGGGCTGCTGATGGGACGTCAAACCGTCTTTTGCGACTCTTGCGCCGAGATGCGTTCGTCGACGCTCTCAAGAACCGTTTGCCTCACATCCACAGACATTCCGGTGACGGAGATGTTCTTCTGAAACCATTCCTCGCCTCTAATGACGACAAGCACCGCGATCAATTCGTCGGCGAAGGAACTGCTCACCGTGCGAACATCAGTGAAATCCAAGCAAACTTTCGCCCGTCCCGCCTCGACTGCCGCAACTATCGTATTGCGGAGCGAAGATGCACGGTGACGGCTGGAAAGATCGGTGCCCAAGTCGGCGAGGCGATAGGGTGTGGCTTTCATATCCCGATCCTCTTGGCGATCCCTTCTAATCGATCGCTCTGCTGTTGCGCTTCCCCAGCGTCGAGAGGGACGGTGATTTCGAACTCGATCACGACTCCCGGCCACTTCAACGCGGAACTCCTCGCAGACTCCTTCCCCCCCTCAGCAAAGCACTCTCCGGTTCCAGAAAGGACAACCAGCTTGCCAGAACTGCCTCGGACCAACTCACTGAGCTGCCAAAGCCCTTCTCCTACATGATGGTCTTCCGTCGCAATTGTTTCAATCCCTTCGGGATAGGGATTACAGATTGTATCATCAGGCAGCCGCTGAGCCCACCCGCCGGCAGTTTGTGCCGTCGTGTTCCCTTTCTGGAGGCACCATCTTATCGCACAGTTATCGTCGGCAATCTCTGGGATTCTCCGTGATACATTCTCCAGCATCCCACAACCGGCATCGGCGATGGCGAACTCGATTCGGCGACCGTCACTGTCGTTGTACACCTGAGCACACGAGAAGCCGGCACCATTTGCGTGGGAAGCCACATTGTCATGAAGTTCCCCGACGACTTTCGCCAACTTCCGAATCACGGCAGTTGAGTATCCTCTCAACTGGAACGTGAACAGGTCATTCACAATTGCGTTGCACGCATCCACCTCGTCGTGCGTTGCCAATTTCGTGAGCTTCGTGTAACGAACTCCCTGCAATCCGCCCCGGACTGGAAACTTGTACTGGCCGTTCAGCGTATCGATCAGCCCGTTGTTTTCCGCGTAGGCCCGACAGGAATGAGAGAACTGCGTTCTCTTCGCAATTCCGCTCATCGTTCTTGACACGCTTGCGGCTGCCAACATCGCAGAAACTGCCGGAGATACGAAGCCCACCTTGGCTCCATCTTTGAGAAGGCATTGCGTTGCCTGGTGGTAATGCATTTGGCAGCATCAATTCGACGTTGCGTATGGGAGAAGGGCGAAAACCAACATCCCTCAGCCGTTACGTGTTCCCAAAGCATGAGAATTGTAGTTTCAGACGCATGGCGGGAAGAGCACATCCGCTTAGATCCGGATGGACAACGGGTTTCAGCCTGCGGCCAGAGTAACAAGAACGCACCCCGTCTGCATCGAGCAGCCGGGGTGCTGAAGGCGTCGCCCGTTTCTCTTCGTTTGGCGCGGCAACGATTAGGCCGGCTGCAGGTCGGCGAGCTCCTCGCGGAGCCGGTTGCGCGCGGTGTGCAGCCGGCGCTTGATCGTGCCGATCGGTGAGCCGGTTTGGTCGCTCATCTCCTTCAGGGACTGGCCGTGGAAGTAGAAGGCGATCAGCGTATCGCGATCCAGCGGACGCAGCCGATCGATACCGCCACGAACCTGACCGGCCCGCTCGCCGGCCAACACGTTTTCGAGCGGGACGTCCGGCGAGGACGTGACCGCTGCGAACGTGTCGGGCGACGTCATCGTCTCCCGGGGCTTGCGGACCGCCCGGTTGATCGACAGCCGGATCGCGATCCGCTTGAGCCACCCGACGAACCGCTCCGGCTCGCGCAGTTGGCCGATCTTCCGCATGGCGCGGAGGAACACCTCCTGCGTGACCTCGCGGGCTTCGGACCGGTTCCGCAGCCGACGTAGTGTCATCGCGAAGACCGTCGGCTCGAACTCCGTGATAAGTTGGCCGAACGCGTCCCGGTCACCCTGCTGGGCCCGCTGAACCAAATTGATGAGTTGCGTGTCTTCCATGATGGGATCCCTCCTTTCTGGAGGGGGAGAGTGGGTTGGCAGGGATCAGGGGTCGGGGGTCAGCGTGGCAAGGGACGGAGTGGTCCGTGGCAAAGGGGCGAAGCGCAGAGGTTGGCGAGGGGGCGCGACAACCGGCTCAGCGGCTTTGCCACGAATACGGCAGAGACGACCGGCGACCGTGCGACCGGCAAAGCAGTGGCGCGATGACGTGACAGGGCAGCGTCAGGGGCGTGCTTCGACCGGCATCAGCCGGGCCGACTCAACCGAACGCGAGTGAGTGAGTTGTTCGGCGGCAAGGTTGCCGCGGGACAAGTCTCAGTTCACAAGGTGGCCTGCTGATTCAAAATCAGCGAGGCCCAGATCGCGGCCGGTGCCTGCCCGGTTGCCGACAGGGAACCCGTTGCTGTCATGCAACAGGACATGCCAAGTCGTTGCCGTCGGCACCAGCGCTCTTGCGGGCGTGGCTCCGAGGCGGAGGCGGCCTCCGCTCTCGGATACTCGACGGTCGGCGTCGCCAGAGACGCCGCGGGTAGCCGTTTCCCCGATACTTTGCATCCGGGGAACGTGCGATGGGCGCGACCGACGACGACGCTCGAATCATTGCTGCCAGCAGCAAAGTCGTTGAGCACTGAGTCGTTTGTGTGGTCGAGATTCAACATCGCTCTTCCTCCGGCGAGAGCCTGTTTTTCAGGCTCGAACAAAGTGAGACGACCGCAGACGCGCACGGTTGGCACCGGTCACATCGTCGGCTGTCAGTTCCCGGGCGGCCCGAAACACGAAACGGAGCCGCTGGTCGGGAAACAGGGGTCGGGAAAACACAGAAATGAGGTGCCCCAGATCTCTCAAGGGGCTCAGTTGTCGAGAATCTGCAGCGACCGCCCGTCGGGGTGTCGGGGTGTCGGCCCTGCCGGTCGGAAACTGCACCATCCTCTTCATCTATTTGACCCGGATTCTATGATGATGGTTCGTCAAATCTGAGTTTTTATTTCAGGATTTTTGGAAATGCTGATTGGTTTTCGGGAAACGTCGCCGTCCCCGCCGCGGACCGCTGTCAATCGGGGCCGCTCGGGAGATTTACGACCGGAGGCACTCAGCGAGCATCTGGCCGTTCTGCGAACGGTTGCTAAGCGTAGGCCGTTGCAGCGGTTAGCGATTCGATCGCCGCTCGGTGCCGGTATCACGTTGTCTTCACCATTGGAATCCTTGATCGGCCCGGCTTTGGCGACGCTGTGAGTGGTCCGACGTGCGATCGGGTGGTAACATCAAGGTCCCACGGCAACCCGAAAAGTTGCCGATTCCTTCCTCCCCGGCCTCTGTGATCCCGATTTTCTGATGCGATCTTGCGGACTCTCGCTGTTCTGGCTGTGTTGCCTGATGTTGGCCGGCTGCCCGTCGTCCGATGCCCCACCGGCAAGGGACGCGGGACCCGATGCTCCGGCGGCTGACGCTCCGGCGGCTGATTCGGCCGCTCCTCCGGGGACCGATGCCGAGGAAGCGACGGCCACCACGGAATCCGGAGAGACGGAACACGCCGCAGCAACTGTCGAACCGGACGACGAATCGGCCATCATTGTGCTCGAACAACTGGGGGTCACGTTGCATCGCAACAAAGCCGGCTCCGTGGCCGGGATCGAAATCGGGGGAGCGGAGGATTTCGGCGACGAGCAAATTGACCTGCTCAAGCGGCTGCCGAGCCTGGAAACCGTGGACCTCTCGAAGTCGGAGATCACCAACGAGGGGCTGGCCGAGTTGAAGGACATCCCCTCGATCAAGACGCTCAACCTGCGACGGTGTGCGAAGGTTAACGACGACGGACTCGCTTTTCTGGCTGATCTGCCGCACTTGGAGCGGCTGATCCTGCTGTACAACTCCAACAGCATCTCCGATGCGGGACTCGTGCATCTTGGCAAGATCAAAACCCTCAAGGTGCTCGACCTCCGCGGTTGCATCCGCATCAGTGATGAGGGGCTCGCGCATCTGGCGGGGTTATCCAACCTCGTCGACCTGCGGCTGAAAACATCCGGCGTCAGCGACGCAGGTGTCGCGCATCTGGCGCCGCTCACTCAATTGCGGGTGCTGCACTTGGAACAATGCCGCGTGACGGGTGACGGCCTCGCCCCGCTCGGCGGCATGCCCAGCCTGCAGGAACTCAACCTGTACAATACACTCGTCGACGACGAAGGACTGGCGCACCTGGAGGGGCTCGCCAAGCTCAAGTGGCTGCGATTGCGCGACACGGCGGTCGCCGGCAGTGGCTTGTCGCATCTGATGAGTTCCCAAGATAGCCTCCGCACCCTCGACCTCAGTGAGTCGTTCGTCAACGACGAAGGTCTGGTGCAGATCGCCAAGTTCACGAACCTGCAGTCGCTCAACCTCTGGAACGGCTGGTTCACGAACGACGGACTGGCGCTGCTCAGTTCACTGACGAAGCTGCGAGAACTCAATCTTGAAGGCACGCAAGTCGACGACGAGGGGCTGAAACTGGTCGCCGGATTCAAGAACCTGGAGAAGCTGAACCTCAAAGAAACATCCGTCACCGATAGCGGGTTTCAGACATTGCAAGCCCTCAAGAAGCTAAAGACCCTGAACGTCGCCACCACAGACGTGACCGAAGACGCCGCCCGGGCATTCGAGGAAGCGGTCCCCGGCTGCGACGTGCAAATGTGAGCAACTTCGGGATAACAAGAACCTCATTCCCGAACTCGCAACCTTGTTCCCAAACCCCCTTTGGGAACGCACTTTCGCGAAACTCTGTTTCGCACCCAGCCACGCAGAGCATTGCAGGAGACGTATTCCCCAGGCGGAGCTTGGGAACAAGTGAACCGAAGGGACGACACATCTCCCCCTGAAACGACTGTAACCTTTTTCCGAAAGGATCATCCCATGGCGATTTCGACTTCCCGACGTGAATTCATCCAGGCGAGTGCCGTCATCGGCGCCGGGCTCTGGCTCGGTGGCAGCAAAGCGTCCGGCAAGCCCCGTTCCCCCAACGAGCGTGTGCAGTACGGTGTGATCGGAGCAGGGGGCAAGGGACGGACCGACTCGTCGGAACTCGCCAAGCACGGAGAGATCGTCGCGCTGTGTGACATCGATTCGCAAACCCTCGCCAAGTCCGCGAAAAACCCCGCCTTCAAGAGCCCGGCCACTTTCGCCGACTACCGGGAACTGCTCGACCAAATGGGGGACAAGATCGACGGCGTAACCGTCTCCGTCCCGGACCACTCCCATGCCCCGGCGACGGCGATGGCGCTCAAGAAGGGCATCGCCTGTTACACGCAGAAGCCGCTCACGCACAGCGTCTGGGAAGCCCGCCGCCTGGCCGAACTGGCCGCCGAGCACGACGTGCCGACGCAGATGGGCAACCAGGGCACTTCCAACGATGGCCTGCGGGAAGCCGCCGCTATCATGAAGGCGGGCCACCTCGGCAACGTCACCGAGGCGCACATCTTCACCAACCGCCCGGTGTGGGAGCAGGGCAACCCGCGGCCCGCTTCGGTTCCCGTCCCGGCCCATGTCAACTGGGACCTGTGGCTCGGACCGGCACCGCTGCGTCCGTATGCCAAGGGCGTGTATCACGACTTTGCCTGGCGCGGCTGGTGGGATTTCGGCACCGGTGCGCTGGGCGACATGGCCTGTCACACCTTCAACATGCCTTACATGGGGCTCGACCTGAAGGATCCGGTCTCCATTCAGGCGACCTGCACCGGGCATAACGGCGACGGATACCCGCAGAAATCGAAGATCGCCTTTGAGTTCCCGTCCAACGAATGGCGGGGACCGGTGAAGGTCGTCTGGTACGATGGCGGCAACATCCCGTCAAACGACCTGATCTTCGGCCACGAATTGAAAGGCGGCAAGTCGCCCCGGGGTGCCATCATCAAGGGGGACAAGGCGACGATCTATTCGTGGAACGACTACGCAGCGGAGTTCGTCATCTATGACAACGACGGCAATGAGGTCGACAAGCCGGAGGTCGAATACGAGAAGTCTCCCGGCCATTATGTCGAGTTCCATCAGTCGGTCACCGGCGAACGCAAGCGGGCCGTCTCGAACTTCGAGGGCTATGCCGGCAAGCTGACGGAGACGATCCTGCTCGGCAACCTGGCCGTCTGGGCTGCCGCGACAGGAGAAGGTCCGAAGGTCGAATGGGATGCCGCCAACCTGCGGTCGCCCAGCCATCCGCACCTCGCCTCGATTGTGCACCGCAACTACCGCGACGGCTACGAAGTCTGATCGGGGCTTGAGTGATTTCGACGTTTGCGTTTAGCCGCACATTTCAAATGTGCGGCTAAACTTTTTCTTTGGCGGCCGATGCCGCATACTCTCTTGCTTGTTCGATCCTCCATGAGAGTTTCCATGCATCGTTTTCCGCTCATCATCCTTGGCGTTCTTGGCACCTTGGCGGTTCCTTCTCTCGCCGCCGATTTCGCGAGTGACTGGCATCGCCAACCAGACCGCATCTGGATCGGGCCGCAATACTGGGCCAATCCAATGGAGGACTGGCGCCTCGCCGGCAGTCGCCTGGAATGCACCTCCCCTGGTCCAAACCGCAATGTGCATCTGCTCACACATCGCCTCGGTGAAGGGGACGGTACGTTCGAGATGAGCGTCGTCGTGGGCCTGCAACAGAGCCCCGACCGTCAGGGAGGGGACACGGCGGGCGGCTCCGTCGGCTTCGAGATCGGCATCCGCAGCGAACTGGGCGATGTCCGCAGCAGTCTGATCCGTGGGAGCGGGCTGCGAGTGGTTCTCACCAACAATGCCGAAGTGAAGGCGGGCATGGCGATTCATTCCCCCGGCACGATTCGCTTCGGCGACGCGGATGATCTGGTTCGTCGCTTGCAGACCACCGGACTGCGATTGAAATGGTTTCGTGAGTCAAGCGGTGACCGCGACGCACTCGTCTTTCGGATTCACGACCCACAGTCTGACGAGTTGCTCACGGTCGCGGGCCAAATGGAGATTCAACCCGATCAACTCATCGGCAATGTCGCGCTGGTGCACAACCCCACGTGGAGAACTCAAGGCCCGCAAGGAGCACGCCAACGCAGATTGCGGCCAACGGCCAAGTTCTGGTTTCGCGACCTTCGTGTCTCCGGCACCAAGGTCGTTGAAAACCGGGAGCATGCGTTCGGGCCGATTCTGTACGCGATGCACACACTGAGCCGGGGCGTGATGACGATGACGGCGCAGATGCCGCCGGTGGGAGCGGAGGATGATCAGGCGGTGCGGCTGCAAGTGCCGCTCGCTGCGGCAAAAACGATGCTGGGCGTGCCGGGCGTCGACAGCTCAGCGACATCTGCCGATGCCGGCGCTCAACCCAAAAATCTCAGGCCTCAAATCTCAGATCTGAGATCGCAAACCTCAAGTCTGAAATCTGGGATCAACTGGACAACGATCGCACGTTCGACAATCGACCCGCTCTCGCGGACGGCTCACTTCCGCATGCCGCATTGGCTCGATACTGAAGATGTTCCCTATCGGCTCGTCTACACGATGCGGACAACTGGCAGTAAGGCGACCGACAGTAAGGCGACCGACAGTGAAGCGACCGACAGTGAAGCGACCGATCACTTCTACACCGGCACAATTCACAAGGACCCGGTCGACAAGCCGACGATCTCGGTTGCCGGGTTCACCGGGCATAAGGACACGGCGTTTCCGAACGAACTGCTGGTCTCCAACGTCCTCAAACACGATCCGGACGTGCTGTTGTTCACCGGCGATCAGATTTATGAGGACGCCGGCGGGTTCGGCATCATTCGTGGCGATGCCGCGCGGGGCACGCTCAACTATCTGCGAAAGATTTATCTGTGGGGCTGGTCATTTCGCGACGTCATGCGCGACCGCCCGTCGTTTGTGCTGCCGGACGACCATGACGTGTATCAGGGCAACGTGTGGGGTGAGGGCGGAAAGCCGACGACCAACGGCATGAAGGACCATGACGCGGGCGGGTTTGCCGAGCCGGCCGATTTTGTGAACGCCGTCTTCCGCACGCAGGTGGGCCATCACCCGCCGGCTTACAATCCGACGCCCATGATGCAGGGCATCGGCTGCTGGTACGGGGACTGTGTCTACGGGCGGATCAGCTTCGCCATCCTTGAGGACCGGTACTTCAAGTCCGGGCCCCGGGGAAAAGTCAACGACTGGCCCGGACGTCCGGACCATGTCAAGGACGAGACCTACGACACCTCCAAACTGGACCAACCGGGGCTGGTGCTGTTAGGACAGCGGCAGCTCGACTTCCTCGACCACTGGGCACAGGATTGGCGCGGCACCGATATGAAATGTGTTTGCTCGCAGACGATTTTCTGCAACCTGGCCAACTATCACGGACCGAAGCAGGAGTTCATCTTCGCCGATCTCGACTCGAACGGATGGCCGCAGACCGGCCGCAACAAGGCGCTCGTTGCGATGCGGAAAGGGTTTGCCTTCCACTATGCGGGCGACCAGCACCTGCCGTCGATCGTGCACCACGGGGCCGACACGTGGGGCGACGCCGGTTGGTCGTTCTGTGTTCCCTCGACGGCGGCTGGGTACCCTCGTTCGTGGCGGCCGGATGCGGAGGGACGACCGGTGCAGAACCGTCCCGCCGCAGGGCTGCCCAACACGGGCGAGTATCGCGACGCCTTCGGCAACTTCGTCACCGTGCATGCCATTGGCAACCCGGCGAAGATGAACCGCAAGCCGGTGCTCGAACGGCTGCACGACAAGTCGTCCGGATACGGTCTGGTGCACTTCAACAAAGTTGACCGCACGATCACGATGGAATGCTGGAAGCTGCTGTTCGACGCCGCAAATCCGCAAGCGGAGGACCAATTCCCCGGATGGCCGAAGACCATCGCCATGCTGGATAACGACGGGCGTGAGCCGGTCGCGTATCTGCCCACGATCAACGTCACCAACACGTCGGATCCCGTGGTGCAGGTGGTCGATGAGACGAACGGCGAGATTGCCTACACGCTGCGAATTCGCGGGACATCGTTTCGACCGAAGGTGTTTCACGAGGGGACTTACACGGTGCGAGTGGACGATCAAACGTTTCCCGGCATTGAAACCACAACGGACAAAAACGCGCTACTGGATATCGCGTTTTGAAGTCGTTTAGCCGCGACCGTTAGGGTGCGCTCCCTAGCGGTCGCGGCTAAACGGGGATCATGATTGATGGGAAATATCCGTTGGCCGAAACACTCACGTTGCCGGACTACCTGATTATCCTCGCGTACCTCGTGGGGACGGTCGCGATCGGCGTTTCCATTGGGCGGCGGATCAAGACGGGGAAGGACTTCTTTCTCGGCGGCCGACAGTTGCCGTGGTGGGCGGTCGGGATGTCGCTGGTGGCGACCGACATCGGCGGCACCGACATCATCGGCGTCGGCGGCGTGGCGTATACACACGGCATGGCGGTCGCCAACTTCGAGTGGATCGGCTGTGTGCCGGCGATGATCGTCGCCGCGTTTGTGTTCGTGCCCTTCTTCTATCGGACCGGCGTCTACACGATCCCCGAATTTATGGAGCGGCGCTACAACGTCGGTGTGCGGACGGCGCTGGCGATCTGTTGGCTGGTCTTCATGGCGTGCAACCTGGGGATCATGCTGCTGGCGTCGGCGAAAATGATGTCCACGCTTTTCGGCTGGGAAGTGATGCTGTGCGTCTGGTTCACAGCCGCGCTGGTGGGGATGTACACGCTCACCGGCGGGTTGGCGGCGGTCGTCTATACCGATGCGATCCAGTGTGCGGTGATGATTGGCGGCTGTCTGTTGGTGACCGTGCTGGGTCTGTGGGAAATCGGCGGACTCTCCGGCCTTCAGCAGGCGACGACTCCCGAGCAGCGGCAACTGATCCTGCCGGTCGACACGCCGTCGCCGTTTCCCTGGACGGGGATTCTGTTCGGATTGGCGTTCGTGCTCTCGCCGGCGTATTGGATCGGCAATCAGGCGATCATTCAGCGGTCGTTGGGGGCAAAGAACGAATTTCAGGCGAAGGCGTCGTACGTGTGGGGGGCCGTGCTGAAGAATATCATTCCGTTGATCATCGTCGTGCCCGGACTGATTGCCGCAGCCCGGTTTCCGGATTTGGCGGATGGCGACCAAGCCTATCCCATGCTGGTCTCGACGTTGCTGCCGGCCGGGCTGCGCGGGCTGTTTGTGGCGGCGTTCATTGCAGCGCTCATGTCGAGTATCGATTCTTATTTGAACTCGGCGGCGACCATCCTGGCGATCGACCTGTACAAGCGGTTCCTCCGTCCGCAGGCCAGCGAGCGGCAACTGCTGACGATTGGGCGGGTGACGACGGCCGCGCTGCTGGCGTGGGCCGTTGCCTTCGCCATGCAGCTCACACTACTCAGTGAGCGGTCGGGGATTTACACGATTTTCCAGACGCTGATGGCGTTCTTTCAGGGGCCCGCGCTGGCGATTCTGTTGTGCGGCGTGCTTTGGCGGCGAGCGACCGGTGCCGCCGCACTGACCGGGTTCCTGCTGGGCGTGGCGTTTTCGATCTCCCTGTTTGCGCTGAGCCAGGAGGCGGTCATCGGTTGGCTCGGTTGGCGGCCGTTGTTTCAGGTGCGTGAGCCGTTCCTGTATTTCTCGGTGTGGGCGTTCGCCCTCACGCTGAGCGTGGTGGTCGTCGGCAGCCTGATGACCGCTCCCGACCCCGCGGAAAAAACACAGTATGTGATCGGCAGCAAATTGCGCCCCGCCCCGGAGGCAACGTCATGACATCGACACCGCTGCATTTCATCGGCGACGCGCTGCGTCACGCTCTCCTGGTGATTCCCCTCCCGGTCGTCCGCGTGCTGTTTCTCGCCCTCCTGGCGGGCGTGTTGGTCTGGGTGCTCACGCTGCCCCGCAGTGAGACGACCGAACCGGGCGGTGACGGCCAAAACGGCGATGGCCGGGGCGGTGCGAATCTCAAGGTCGGCGCGACGATTGCGCTCGTCTTGCAACTGGCGATCTACTCGCTGTTGTGAGAGGATGGAGACCGCATCGTTTCACCGCACACACTTGGTTTCGCCGCACATTTGAAATGCGCGGCTAAGCCAGACGAAACTCTTGCCACTCGAAACATCCCTCATGCGCACGTTGTTCCTCCCAGCGTTTCTCTGCGTCCTTGGCGGCTCCCTTCAGGCTGCGGAGCCGCCCAACATTGTGTTCATCATGGCGGATGACTTGGGGTACGGCGAACTCGGCTGTTACGGGCAGGAGAAGATCAAGACGCCGCACATCGACCGGTTAGCGGCAGACGGCATGCGGTTCACGCAGGCCTATGCGGGGGCGGCGGTCTGTCAGCCGTCGCGGGCCGTGTTGATGACGGGCCTGCACACGGGGCATGCGGCGGTGCGGACCAACGATCTCAAGCAGTTGCTGCTGCTGGAGGACGTGACGGTGGCCGAGTTGCTCAAACAGCGAGGATATGCGACCGGCGGGTTCGGCAAGTGGGGGCTGGGATACGTCGGCACGACCGGCCAACCGAACCGGCAGGGATTTGACGAATGGTTCGGGCAGTACCTGCAGGTGCACGCCCACTTCTACTATCCGTACTGGGTGCGTCACAACGATGAGAAGTACCTGCTCCCGGGGAACGAAGGAGGCCGGCGCGGCCAGTATGTTCAGGATGAACTGCATGCCAAAGCGATGGACTTCATCCGCCGCCATGCCGACGGGCCGTTCTTCGCGTATCTGCCGTACATCATTCCGCACGTTGAAATGGTCGTGCCGGATGAATGGGAGGCGCCGTATCGGGGACAGTTTCCGAAGGTCGCTGTGATGGACCCCCGGCCGGGCTACATCGGGTCTGAGGATGGGTTCGCGACACTCCCCGGCATGATCAGCCGGCTGGACGCCTACGTGGGGGAAGTGCGATCACTGTTGGATAAACTGGGAATTGCCGACAACACAATCGTCATCTTCACGTCGGATAACGGAGGGCAAAACGGCGGAAAAGATAAGGGCTGGACGAAGATGACCGATTTCTTCCAAGGCAATGGCCCGCTGCGGGGGTACAAGGGCACGTTTTACGAAGGAGGGATCCGAGTCCCGTTCATCGCCCACTGGCCGGGCAGGACGGCTGTGGGCAGTGTCAGCGATCACATCTGCGGCTTTCAGGACGTGCTGCCCACGTTGTGCGAAGTCGCCGGGATTGGCGTGCCGGCAGTCACGGACGGCATCTCAATCGTCCCCACGCTGACGGGTAACGGGACACAGAAAACTCATGAGGGAATGTTCTGGGAATCTCGCCGGGGCAAGGGCATGGCCCGTGCGGCTCGCAAGGGCCGCTGGAAAGCGGTGCAACCCCGATTGGATGCGGCTGTCGAGTTATACGACCTGTCAGAAGACATCAGCGAAACAACCAACGTCGCAGACGCCCATGCCGACATCATCCGCGAGATGACGGCCTTCATGGACAGTTGCCACGAGCCGGAACGAGAGTATCCTGCCGCACCGTTTCGACCGGTGCTCGGGGATTTTGTGAGATAGGAAATCATGCGACTCGGCATCTACGGCGGCACGTTCGATCCGGTGCACTACGGCCACCTGTTGTTGGCCGAGCAGGCCCGTGAGCAGTGCCGGCTGGACGAAGTCTGGTTCGTGCCGGCCCGTCAGCCGCCGCACAAAGAGGCCGACGGAATCACGCCCGCGGAGGCACGGATCGACATGCTGGACTTTGCACTCGCCGGCTGCCCGGAGTTTGCGGTCAGCCGCGTGGAGGTCGACCGGGACGGCCCGAGCTATATGGTCGACACGCTCCAGCAACTGGCCGATGAGGACCCGGCCCGCGAACTGTTCCTGTTGATCGGAGCCGATTCCCTGCACGATCTGCCGGCCTGGCGGGAGCCGCAGCGAATTCTGGAACTGGCAACGGTCGTCGCCGTCAACCGCGGCCCGTTCGACGAAGCAACTCTTCGCCGCGCGGCGTCCGAACTGGGGTCCGAAAACAGTGATCGGATCCATTTCGTCGAGATGCCCGGCATGGACATCTCCGCCAGCGACATTCGCCGCCGCGCAAAAGAAGGCCGCAGCATCCGCTTCCAGACCCCCCGCCCGGTCGCAACCTACATCGCCGAACGGAGATTGTACCCGTCCCGGTGACACCCCGGGCGCGGCGGTTCGCCATCGGCGTTGCCTCCGGGCTAACAGGAATCATGGTTCGGTGTTAGCCCGGAGCCAACGGCGACGGCCACCCGCGTTCCGTGGTGCATTCGTTCACGGCTGCGCGCGGTACTCTTCGCAGCGGCGGAGGATTTCGGCACGATTACCAAACCGCATGTAGAGCGTGTGGTAAGGGAAGCGAGACCGTTCGTTGAACTCCCGAATCGTGGGGAAGCCTCCGCACGCCTCAATCACGCGGACCGCCTCGGCGAGCAAGTCGTCATCGGCATGGATCACATCGGCCCTGCGGCGGGGGTCGAGACCCGCCTCGATCCGCAACTCGGACCAGGAGGGAAAATGCTTGTAGACGGCATGCTCGCTGACGCCGGTTTGTTTAAGGAATCGCTGCATCGTCACGTCCGCCCCCTCCGCCGCAGCCAGTTCCTCAAGTGCCTGCACCAACTCATCCGGTTCCGCGGACCGTGTCCCCTCGCCCTCTTCCTCCGATAGCCAGGGCATCAAACTTCTGAGCGGATCATCAGCACGCATTCCCGGCAGACTCCCATCAAACGGACAACCGACTCCATCTCACTAGAGGTGTCCCGGTTGCGCCGAGGGGTCCAACCTCCGCCATATCCGTGCCCATCCGTGTGATCCGTGGTCACCTGAAGACCACGGATCACACGGATGGGCCCAGCGCGGCTGAGCCGCAACCGAATCCAGAAGCCAGAAGATAAAAACCACGGAACAGATGGCAGTCACGGAAGGAAAGGGGCATTGTTGGCACCGACGGAATTTCATTCGCAGCATTCGTCCGATTCGCGGTTGAAAACAAGGAACCGCGAATCGGGCGAATGTTACGAATGCCTCGGTCCCGCGCCTGCGGAGCCAGGTAGGTCAGGCTTTGCCTGACGAGACAGCTTCACACTCCGGCGATAATAGCGAGGCCGATTTAATCGCTTCCTGCGCATTCGTCAGGCAAAGCCTGACGTACGGAACTGCGTCAACCTGTCGCGACGACGGGGTCGATGCCGGCGCGACGGGCGTCAATTCGCTGACTCAAGTGTCCGCTGCGCGATGCTTCGGAGCAAGTGTTGTCTCGGACGAGGCGGGTGGCCCAGCCGCCACGGCTGGGTGCCGCAGGCACAGGAGGTCTCACACTCGGCTCGAAACCCATTCGAAACCTTCGGACGCCGAGTGTGAGACATCCTGTCGCTCACGCGACCCAGCCGTGCCGGCTGGGCCACCCGCGAAGCCTGACCTACGTCCCTGCAAATCGT